>CAUPPN010000073.1:0-5522 GCA_963513115.1 uncultured Eubacteriales bacterium
AAAGCAAACGAAGTAAACAATAATGAAGAAGATGAAAGAAGACTAATACTACTTACTGACGAAGACGGTAATGATGTAACATTTGAATTCTTAGATCTTATATCATACGAAGGAGAGGAATATGTAGTTCTAACTCCAGTAGATGAAGAAGAAGATGAAAGCCAAGCTGTAATATTAAAGCTAATAGAAGATGAAGATGGTAATGGTGAA
Source organism: uncultured Eubacteriales bacterium (assembly GCA_963513115.1). Lineage (GTDB taxonomy): Bacteria > Bacillota > Clostridia > TANB77 > CAG-508 > JABCPO02. Next base: position 211 of record CAUPPN010000073.1, read on the forward strand.
ACATATATGTCATTTGATGATGAAGAACTAATAGCTACAATTTATGGTATATTCAAAGAAAAATGGGCTGATTATTATACATTTACAGATGAAGATGAAAAATAATAGTTTAAGAAAATAGCTCTTTTAAGGGCTTTTTTTCTTTAAAGACGAATAATATAATATACTAAATATATTAGGAAATATAAAGAAAATAACAAAAATAAAAAAAGAAAAGCAGAATTAGAAAAAGAGAAAAAGAAAAAAATAAAAAATAAAAAACAAAGAAAAATAATAAAAATTAAAATTAAAATAAAGGAGATAATATGCAACTATATAGTTATTTAATAAATATATTTGGATTCATGTATGTACTATTTAGAGTATATGTTGTAAGAATGGTAACAACAGGAAGATATGTACAATTTGCGAGTGTATATCCTAAAGTAGATATTGTTCTTATGTTTTTAGCAATAATAGCACTAGTTTTTATACTTAAAAGAAGTATAGTATGGGCCGCAATATATTTAGGATCATATTTTGCATATTTTGGATATTGCCTTTCAATTTCACTTCCGGCAGGAGATAAAGTAAACTCACTTATGTATATAGTAGGAATTACTCTTGCATTACTAAACTTTTTAGACGTATTAGTAAACAAAAATAGAACATCAAATAAAGGAAATAATACAAATTGGTTTTATGGAAATGAAAAATATACAAGACAATATGATGAAAGAGCAGATAAAAATCAATATAAGATAAGGTAGGAGATATGAGCAAAAAAGTTAGCAGTAATATTAATTGGTATCCAGGACATATGTTTAAAACAAAAAGACAATTAGAAGAAATATCTTCTAAAATTGATGTAGCAGTGGAAATATTAGATTCTAGAATACCAAGATCATCAAGAAATTATGACTTAGTCAGAATGCTAGATAAAAAAAAGAGCGTTAAAAGAATAATTGTTTTAAATAAAGCAGATCTAGCAGATGATAGAGAAACTGATAGATGGATGCAAGAATTTAAAAACAAGTTTAAAGAAAATGAATTAGAAGTAGAAATATTTAAGGTAGATGCAAATAGTGGAAAAGGAATAAAAGAACTAAAACAAGCAATAGTTAAAAACAAAAAAGGAATATCTACAGTAAGAACACTAATATTTGGTATACCAAATGTTGGTAAATCAACTATAATTAACAAACTTGCAGGCAAAAAAACAATGCAAACAGAAAATAAGCCAGGTGTTACAAAAAAGCTTCAATGGCTAAGAATAGATGAAAATATATCAGCATTAGATAGCCCTGGTATGTTATGGCCAAACTTTGAAAAAAGAGAAGTAGGAATAAACCTTGCGTTAGTTGATGCAATAAGAAATGATATGGTGGATAATATAGAAATTGCATGTGAATTAATGGAAAATATATTTAAAAAAGAAGAATACAAAGAGGCATTTTTCAAAAGATATGACTTAAAAGATGAAGATTTTGAAAAAGGTAAAAATACAGTTAATGCATATTATTACATTCTTTCCGTAATAGCAGAAAGGAAGAATATGCTAATATCTGGTGGTAACCCAGATTACAATAGAGTAGCAAATGCTGTACTTAAAGACTTCAGAACAAATAAAATAGAAAAAATAACATTAGAAAGAGTATAATATTGGAAGAAGATAAATTAGAAGTATTAAAAAAATCGCCACTAGTGTGGGCATATATTGGAGATGCAGTATATGAGCTTGCAATTAGAAAAAGAATTGTATCTAAAACAAATACAAAGGCACACAACTTACATATTAAAATAATTAAGCTAGTTAATGCTAAAAAACAAGCAGATGTATTAAATAAATTACAGGAAAAAGAATTTTTAAGTGAAGAAGAATTAGATGTAGCTAGAAGAGCTAGAAATACTAAAAACTATCATATACCAAAAAATACATCACCTATACAATATGCTATGTCTACAGCATTAGAAGCAGTAATTGGATATAATTATCTTTTAGGAAAACATGATAGAAATAATGAGATATTTGAAGAGGTATACAATATATTAGGTATATAGTATGCCTTTTTTATTTGCCTTTTTAACATTAAGCTGAGATAGGATACCTATCTTTTTTTATGTATAGATTTGCTTATGTAACAAAATTGTAAAAAGAAAAAAGTTTTTTAATCCATTTCATATATATTTCATAATTCAATAATATATTAATAACATAAAATATATCATTAAAAAATATATCAATATATATTGGGATATAGTAGAAAAGAAGGGAGAAATATATGAATGTATTAGAAAATTCTTTTAAATATGTTACAAGAAAAAAGAAAAAAACAGTAATACTATTTTCAATACTACTATTTGTATTACTTGCAATATATGTATGTTTTGGAATAATTTCAAACATTAGTGGTATAGAAAAGAAGATATCTGAAAATACTTTAATGTCATATACTATTACTAAAAAGTTTAACTTGGAAAACACGCAAAACATAGGAGATGGAAAAAATATAGTAGATGGAAATCAGCAGTTTTATTTGAAAGATGTACAAAACATAGAAAAAAATAGTAATGTAGAAAATGTAGTGTATGAGCGTGAAAAGATAGCAAAAGCATTAAATTGCAAAGTAGTTGAAGGCGAAAAAAATGTATTAAATGACTATGTAGATGATAATTTAAGTAATGTAGTTAAATTAATAGAAACAAGTGATGTATCTAAAAATATATTATTTGCTAGTGGTTCATTTGAAATTGTTGAAGGAAGAAAAATAGCCAAAAACGAAAAAAACAAAATCATTGTACATAGAGAATTTGCTAAAAAGAATAATTTGAAATTAAATGACAAGATAACATTAAAAGAGGCTAATGCAAATAATTTAAATGAAGAAAAACATGAAAAAGAAAAAAACAAAGAAAAAGAATATGAAATAGTTGGAATATATGAAGGAAAAGGGCAAGAAAAATATACCGGCCTTACTTCAGACTATACAGAAAACCAAATGTTTGCCTTATATTCATATGATGATAAAGAAGGCGAAAATAAAAATGATACTTTAAATAGTATAAATGTATACATGAAAAATACTGGAAAGAAAAAAGAAGCAAGAGATAATACCAAGGATAATATAGAAGATAATGTAGAAAGTATATTAGATGATTTAGGACTAGATAAGAAGAAGTATGATATACAAAAAAACAATGAAATGTTTTCAGAAATAGCAGACTCAATAACAGAAATAAAAGAGATAATAACTATAAGTGTGATTTCTGTAATATTTGTATCTATTGTTGTAATTACGTTAATACTACTTCTATGGCTTAGAGAAAGGTATTTTGAAATAGGTGTATTAATGTCAATTGGTAAAAAAAGGAGAGTAATACTATTACAATTTTTAATAGAAATACTAATTATATCAATACCAGCAGCTATTGTAGCAAATATATTAGGAGGAGAAGTATTAAATAATATACTAAAAAAGTTAATTGCAAGTAATTTAAAAGGGAGTTATATGACTAACTTAATTGTATTTGCTAAAAGCTATGGAGTATTACTTGCTATAATATTATTAGCATTAATAATATCTAATGCAACTATCATATTTAAAAGTCCTAAAGATATATTAAAAAAGGGTAATTAGAAATAGAAAAATAGAAAGAATAGAAAGAAAGAAACAAGAAATAATTGGAGGAATAAATGAAAATATTAGAATTAAAAGATTTAACATATAGTTATCCAAATGCAGAATATGTAAATTTGGAAGATAAGATATTATCATCAGTAAACTATGAATTTGAAGAAGGAAAGTTTTATGCAATAATAGGAAAATCAGGAACAGGTAAATCAACATTATTATCACTACTTGCAGGATTAGATACACCTAAAAAAGGTGATATTTTCTTTAAAGAACATAGCTTAGAAGATATTGGGTATAGTGATTATAGGAAAAATAATATATCTATTGTTTTCCAAAACTATAATCTAATAGATTACTTAACACCTATGGAAAACGTAAGATTAGTAAACAAGAATGCAAAAGAAGATATACTATATGAGTTAGGATTAGAAGATGGTCAAATTAATAGGAATATTAATATGTTATCAGGTGGACAACAACAAAGAGTAGCTATAGCAAGAGCACTTGCATCAGATACACCAGTAATACTTGCAGATGAACCTACAGGTAACTTAGATGAAAATACATCTGCAGAAATAGTAGATATATTTAAAAAACTTGCAAAAGAAAAAAATAAATGTGTAATCGTAGTTACACATAGTAATGAACTTGCAAATAGTGCTGATGTAATACTTGAACTTAAAAACAAAAAATTAAATGAAAAACAACCAGGAGGGAAAAATGCTTAAAAATTCCATATTATATGTAACAAGAAAAAAGTTTAAAACAATAATAATATTTTTAATAATACTTCTAATGACAACATTTAGTTTAATCAGTGTAGGTATTAGAGAAGCAGTAGATAAGGAAGCTAAAGAAACATATGGTAATATAACTAATAGCTTTTCAATGGAAATAAATAGAAGAGTAAATCCTGGAACACCAAGAGGTGGAGGAAATATCAAAGGTAAAGATATTGAAAAGATAAAAGAAAATAAAGATATAGTAGGATATGTAAAAAGAATAAATAGTGTAGGTGACTTAGTAGATAAGGAAATTATTGAAACAAAACAAACACTTGCTAATATGTCAGAAAATAGGAAAAAGTATTTTAACAGAACTGTTATGATAACAGGAGTAAACGACTCTAAAAAAGAAACAAAGTTTGTTTCAGGTTCATATAAGTTAGTTGAAGGAAAAAATATAACAAATGAAGATAAGAATGTTGCAATAATACATAAGGATTTAGCTAAGAAAAACAATCTTAAAGTTGGTGACAAAATAGAAATTAAATCAAATATATATGATGCTGATAATGAAAAACAAGCAAATGAAAAAGTTGAACTTGAAATAATAGGATTATTTGATGGTCATAACAAAAGTGGTGTAACAGCTGCCCAAGAATTATATGAAAATACAATAATAACAGATGTAGCACCTGCTGCAAAATTATATGGTGAAACTGAAGAATCTGCAAAATATCAAGATGCAACATTTTTTGTACAAGGCTCAAAAGATATAAACGAAGTGATTAAGCAAATTAAAAAATTAGATATTGATTTTAATAGCTATAGCTTAATAAAAAGTACATCAAACTTTCCAGCCTTACAAAAATCAATTAATGAAATATATAATATATCTAAGAAACTATATGTATTTTCGTTAACATTTGCAGGAATAATAGTTACACTATTACTATTTTTATGGATAGGATCAAGA
>CAUPPN010000074.1:0-5503 GCA_963513115.1 uncultured Eubacteriales bacterium
TTTACCATCATTTTAACAATATCCTCTGCTGATTTATCTGTAGTTATTACATATGTACCTGCTTTGAATTTTGGAAAACTACTTTTTGCAAATCTTCTAAATGCATTTTCATTTCTAATTACTCCAGCATCTTTTAATTTTTTAGCAATACTTTTTCCTGATGCCCCTTCTTTTATTTCCACATTTACTTGCTTTGGATTTTTAGAATCAACAGCTTTTAAGTTATTCCTATATATAATAAGTGGTATAAGAAGTATTGCAATTATTAATATTAATATTGCAACTAACTTTCCAATAGAATTATTTTGAAAGTCAAATGATCTTTTTAATCTTTTTTTACCATAACCTTCTACTTCATATTCAATATCTTCTTTTTCATCTATTATTGGGATACTCGAAGTAGTATTTAAATTTCTAGTATTAAATTTTTCATCAACCAAATTGTCATTATTTAGTCTTTTATTAAATTCATATTTTCTTGTTTCAGACATTTTAGCTGTATTGCTCATAGATTGATTATTAATATTTTTTCTTCTTAATTTTTCTTCGTCTGTTAAATATGGGTATGTATAATTTCCCATATTTACACTTTTTCTTTTAGGCACATCTTCTATTGATAAATTTCTAAGCATTTGCTTTTCTGTAATGTCTTTTTCCATTTTTTCTTCTTTATTTTCTTCAATATTTTTAATATTATCATTACTATTATTATGATCATTTTTTTCAAATAATTCATTTTCTTCTGGTTCAACATAGTTTTTATTTAAGCTATATCCCATATTGAAATTATATTTCATAGTTGTATTTATATTATCTTTTTTGCTATTATTATTTTTATTTTTATCTTTATTTAAATTATTTTCTTTTAATTCTTTTTCGTTATTATTATTTTTTTCAATATCTTTCATTATTACACCTATCTAAAATTTCTTTTCTTTAGTTATATTTTAATATATTTCAAACTTCTTTTCATGTTTTTTTGTTTTTTCATTATAATTTAAATTATTTGTTAATAATATTTTATTATACGCTTTAAGTCTTGTTCCAAGTTCTATCTTAAATCTATTATATGCCGCTTTATCTGTTACATCTTCTATATTTAAATATAATCCATCTAAGTTATATTCCCTTGCTTTATTTATTATTTCTGTTATTATATTTTTTCTTATTTCATAGTTTTGCATATTTTGTTTATACCAAACCTTGTCTACTACTGATAATGTTATTTCACCTATTTTTTTAATATTTTCATCTTCTAATTTTTTTATATATGTTTTAAAACTATTATTTTCCTTATCATATAATAGGTCAACCTTACTATTTTCTCTTAATACAAATAATTCCATAATACACATATTGTTTTTTCCATTTTCTATTTTTAAATTATCTGAATTTTCTTTAAAGTTCCTATAGTTTAATATAATATTTGTATCTTCAATCTTAAGTGGTTCTTTTTTCTTCTTTTCTTCTTTTATTTCGCTACTTATTGATCTTTTAGATATATATCCAACCTTAACATCTTCTGTCATTATTTTAGCTTTTGATCCTTTTTCACCAATTTTAATATACTTTTTATTGGGTACTAATTTTTCTATTGTTCCTGAAAAAACATATGCATTATTTTTAAGTTTTGTTTCTTCTTTAACTTCTATATATGTTGTATTATAGTCATCATACATAATTGCAATTTTCTTATCGCCTTGTAATATTTTAAAAGCAAATATATTTTTTAATTCTTCAAGTGGTAAGTATAATCTATCTTTTATTTTTCTAGGTGAGATAGTTATATCTTTTATTTCTCCATTTTTATCTATCTTTTTTTCATTTTCTTTAAATACTACAATATCTTTTTTTCCTGCAACAATTATCTTTTTTTCATCTATTATATTTTGTATATTGTTATCAAATATTTTTTCTACATCTTTTAAATACATCATAGGATATTTTTTACCATTTTCTTCAACCATTTCTATATTAGCTATAAGATGTGTATTTTTACCATTAATATATATTTCATTTGAATTTCTATTTTCTCTTGGTGTGTCACATGAGCTTAACATACATATTGCAAATATAAGGAAAAATATCAAAGCATAAAATCTACTAAGTGGCTTCTTTTTCTTATTCTTATTAGATGTATTTTCATACATTTTATTAAATTTCATAATTACTCCTAATCGTAATTTCTAATACATATTTAATATTATATATTAATATTTTAACATTTTAAACATTTACACTTCCAAAATATTATATTTTGCTATTTAAACTTACTTTTTTACAGTACTTATATATATTTTCTTCGTCTAATTTAAAATATTTAAGTACATCTTCTTGATTGCCTGATTTTCCAAATTCTTTCATGCCCATAGAATATACTTTTCTTGGTAAATGTTTTGAAAGTGTTTCACATATAATAGAATTTAATCCTCCATATATGCTATGATCTTCTATTGTTATAATTGGTATATTACTATTTCCTATATTTTTTAATATGTTAATTAAATATAATTCATTAAATGGCTTTAATTTAAATACATCTATTACAAGTGCATATATTCCTTCTTCTTCTAATCTTTTTTGTACATTATATACATGTTCTGTCATATCTCCCATTGTGATTAATATAATCTTATGTTCTTCTAGTTTTTTATCTTTTATTCCTTTTCCTATCATTCCAGTTTCTATTGCACCTAAAATTTCATTTTCTTCTAAATTATCATATAATTCTTCTGTTTTTCCCCTATATAGTCTTAAATAGCATGGTCCTTCTTTTTCATATATTTTTCTCACAATTTCCTTACATATATTACTACTTGATGCTGTATATACTTCCAGATTAGGCAGTACTCTTACAAGTGCTATATCTTCTAGCATTTGGTGTGTTGCTCCATCTTCTCCTACATTTAATCCACTGTGTGTTGCAACTAGCTTAACATTCATATTAGAATATGCAATGCTACATCTAATTTGGTCATATGCCCTTCCTACTAAAAATGCCGCAAAAGAACTTGCAAATACTATTTTCCCTTCTGATGCAAATCCTGCTGCCTGTGATACCATATCTGCTTCAGATATACCAGTATTAAAAAATCTTTCAGGATATTTTTCTGCAAACATATTTGTTTTAGTAGAAGAAGAAACGTCCGCATCTAGAACCACTACATTTTTATCTTCACCAATCTCTAAAAGTGTTTTCCCATAACTTTCTCTTGTTGCTTCTTTCATAATAACTCCTATCTTAAATCTTAACCATTTAATTCTTTCATTGCCATATCATATTCTTCATCATTTGGTGCTTTTCCATGCCACTTATTTGTGTTTTCCATGAAAGATACGCCTTTTCCTTTTATAGTATTTGCAATTATTACTTTTGTTTTAGTTTGTTTGCTATTTAATGCTTCTAATATTTCTAATATATTATGCCCGTCTATTTCTATTATTTCAAAATTAAATCCATCTAATTTTTCTTTCAGCGGATATATATTTTTAATATCTTCAACTCTTCCATCTAATTGTATATTATTTGCATCAATTACAATTGTTAAATTATCTAAACTATATTTTGAGGCACTTAAAAACGCTTCCCATATCTGACCTTCTTCTATTTCTCCATCACCTACTATACATACAACCTTATCATCTTTTTCATCTAGTTTTTTTGCATTTGCAATTCCTATTGCAATAGACAAACCTTGCCCCAATGATCCAGTAGATACTGGTATACTAGGTATATGGTTTGATGCATGCCCTTCTAAATCTGATTCCACATTTCTAAATTGTTTTGTACTTTTAATAATACCTTTTTTAAAAAGTGCTGAATATAGTATTGGTGAAGCATGTCCTTTAGATAATATAACAACGTCTTTTAAATTTTTTCCATTTTCTGAAACTTCAATGTTTAGATAATTAAAGTACAAGCATGCAATTACTTCTGCAATTGAAAAGCTTCCACCAATGTGTCCTGACTTTGCTTCATATACCATTTTTAGTGTATTTTTTCTTAAATCATTTGCTATATTTTCTAAATTAATTATATATTCTGAATTCATATTTTCTCCTAAATCACAATATTATAGTATTGTATTATATTTTAGTTTAGTAAATAATGTTATGTTATGTTATGTTATGTTTTGTTAAGTTATATTATACTATACTATGCTATACTATATTATATATATTTACTCATTTAAAACTTTAGATTTTTCAACCTTTGATTTTCTTACATTTAAATTATTATTACTTTTCTCTCCAGATTTTCTTTCTTCTTGTTGTCTTTTTGTTTCTTCTTTAAATCTATCTAATATATATTTATTAAAATCAAATCTTTCATGTGTCTTAACTTTTTTATTATTTCTATCTGTACATGTTGCTTCTTTTATTACATATCTTTTATCTTTAGGAAATCTTCTTAATTGCCATTTATTTTCATCATTTTCTGGTACATTTGTTTCTGTATTAAATATTTCATCACAAATTTCTTGCCCTTCTATTACCTTACCAAATACTGCATATTTACCATCTAGTTCTGGTGCCTTATCTCCCATTACTATATTAAATGCTGAAGTTGCAGAATTATAGCTTTCTTTTTCTAATTCCTTAATAATTCCAGTATAATTTTTTCTTGCCATACTTATCATATATTTTTCATGTCTTAAATCATTTGCAAATCCATTGTCTGCAAATTCACCATCAATTTCATATGCTACGTCTTCTTTGCTACCTTTTTTTATATCTTTGTTAACAAGCGAAAGTGTTGGTGACTCATCTGCACCTTCTTTGTTTCTTCCAACATGTATTGTATTAATATCTTTTCCATATATAATTTTTCCATTGTACCAACCACTGTTTACTAAATTAATAAAATTATTTACTGTGTTTGGTGCTTTTTTAGGATATAGTTCAATTACTATATTTCCTTTTCCTTCTAAATTAAAAGTTACTCTAGGATTTTCTACTCTGTTATTTTTAACCATTTTAAATATCATTGTTCCTATTAAAATTAATAATATTATTGCTATTAACCCATACATTATTTTTTCATATATACTTGTATTTTCTTTTTCCAAATTACCCTCCATATATTTTTAATTATATATATTTGAAAAAGCTTTTAAAAGTTTTTATATCTCTTTATATATTTTTTAAATATATTAAAAAAAGGACTAATATTTAGTCCTTTTAAGCTAGTATATATATTACTATATACCAATATTCCTTTTGTCTGTTACTTTCTTTCTTGTAATTATTACATATGCTACTGCTCCTAATAATACTATTATTGGAAGTCCTCCTTTTGTTCCTGCATATGGTATATATTTTTTACCTATCTCATCTTTTACATTTACTATCCTATCTCCTGTTTTTGTTTTCTTCTTTGTATATCCTTTTGGTACTTCTACTTCGTCTACATAGTAATTATATATATTTCCTTTTTCATCTGTTAGGTCTAGGTCTTCAAATACATAATCTTTTTGTCCATTTTTAAGTACTATATCTTTGT
>CAUPPN010000075.1:0-5442 GCA_963513115.1 uncultured Eubacteriales bacterium
ATATTTAATGGTGGTCGCAATAGGGCTCGAACCTATGACCCCCTGCTTGTAAGGCAGATGCTCTACCAACTGAGCTATACGACCATCAATAAAAATATAATACCATTATAAGAGTTTTTTGTCAATACTTAAATTATAACTTTTTTTCTTTTTTTGAATTTAAATAATCACTTTATATACAACTAATAATATTTTTATTTTTATTTGTATATTTATATTAACATTAAATATATGTTTTAACAAGTACTTTTTTGTATTTTTTTTAACTATTTTTAAATATAAAATAACACATGAAAATTAAAATCAAACATAAAAAATACAAAAAAAGTTTAGTATTAAAACCAAACTTTTTTATCCTTTAATTAAATTTATTCTTTAATTAAATCTTATTTAAATAGCTTTCTCATATCTTGTGTCCAAAAATCTTTAACTTCTGTAAAAACTTTTACTTCATATGGTGTTAATTTTGTTTTTGGAAATATATTTATATCTTTAAATAATGCTTCTTTAAACATTGCCCAGAATCCTCTTTTAGCAGGTACTCCTCCTACTTCTTCTAAGTTAATTTCATTTCCAATAACATCATTATTACTTAAATTTTCTTTATTATTATCAATTATATTATTTTCTTTTTTTTCTGTTTCTTCCTCACTATTTAAATTATTCATATTATTTAATTTTTCTAGTTTGTTGTCTTTTTCTACTTCAATTAAGAATCCTTCTTCACTTAATCTATATTCAATCATTATTTCCTCCTATGTTAAATTAGTTCCGGATTTAGATTATATTAATATACATTTATATTAACATATATGTATGAAGATTTCTTCACAAAGTATACACAATTTGATTTCATTTTAGTTACATTTTAAATTAAAACCAAAAATAAAATGTTAATTCACGAATAAAATCTAACTTAATTATTCAAATCATTTTTATAAAACATGTTATTTACACTCCATAATATACTCTTCAATATTTTTATTTACTTCTAAAACACGTTCAGCATCTACTTTTATTATTTTTCCTATATTGCTATTATAGGTATTTTTTATTGTGAATTTAGATTTGTTATTAACTTTTTCTTTATTTTCACTTACTTTATTTGAACGCGTTATTTCTTCTAACTTTTTATCCGCTATATTTTTGTCTATTTCACATCTTACATAATTTCTACTATAACCATAGTATTTTCCATCTTTTTCTTCTTCTATTAAAACAGAAAAGCCTCTACCATAATTGTTATTATCTTTTAGCTTCTTTAATGTATCTAAATTATGTTTTTCAGAAAGCTTTATCATAATATTTGCTCTTTCTTTTCTTTCATGCATATCAACTTGATTTTTCATTCTTGCCGCTACAGTTCCTTTTCTTTCTGAATATGGAAAAACATGAGTCCTCAAAAAATCAATTTTATCTACATTTTTATATGTTTCTTTAAATAATTCTTCTGTTTCATTAGGAAATCCTGTTATAATATCTGTTGTAATATTTGCATCTTCAAATATACCTCTAATCATTTGAACTTTTTCCATAAATTCTTCTATCGTATATTTTCTATTCATCTTTTTTAATATTACATTATTTGCAGATTGCATAGATAAATGAAAATGATGGCAAATTGAATTAAGCTTTTCAAGTCTATTTAAAAAGTCTTCAGTTATTATTCCAGGCTCTATAGAACTTATTCTTATTCTTTCTATACCATCTACTTTATCTAAATCTTCTAAAAGATCTATTAAAAAATAATTATTATCTTTATTTTCTTTACCATATGACGCTACATGTATTCCAGTAAGTACTATTTCTTTTATTCCACTTTCTGCAATTTCTTTTGCTTCTTTTAGTATATTTTCTTTACTCCTACTTCTTATTCTTCCTCTTACATATGGTATTATGCAATAACTACAAAACATATTACAACCATCTTGAATTTTTAATACTGCTCTAGATCTATCTATATATGATATACATTTAAATTCACCGTAGTTACTGTTTGAATTATTATGATTTTCAATATCAATATCTTTGTCTCCATTTAAATAAGATATAACTGTATCAACTAAATTAACCTTGTTATTATTGTCTATTAATATATCTATATCTTTTATTTTTTCTTTTAAATCTTTTTCAGATTCAGCAAGACAGCCTGTACAAACAACAACAGCTCCATTTTTTTTAGCTCTTCTTATCATTTGTCTAGATTTTCTATCTGCTATATTAGTTACAGTGCATGTATTTACTACTACTATATCAGCTTTTTCATTTTTATTTACTACCTCAAATCCATTATTTTGAAATTCTGTCATAAGTGAATCTGATTCATATTTATTTACTTTACAGCCTAAATTAACTATAGAGACTTTCATATTATTTTTCCTTTCTAAATGCTTGCTTGTATTGATTATAATTTTCCATCTCACTTAATGCTTTTCCGGTTCCTATAGCTACACATGAATCAGTATTGTCTGCAAGAATAACCTTTATTCCTAATAATTCTGTAAGATACCTATCCATTCCATTTATCAATGAACCTCCGCCAGTTAATATTATTGAATTTTCTGTTATATCTGTAACTAATTCCGGTTTTATTTCTTCTAATAACTCTTCTACTGTGTATACTATTTCTTCCATAGCATTATGTATTGGATATATAGTTTCATTTGATGTTATTGTAATATCTTTCGGAAGCCCTGTTTTAAGATCTCTTCCATTTATTGATAAAACTTCATCTGTTTCCTTTATAACAAGTGTTCCAATGGTATTTTTAATTTCTTCTGCTAATTTTTCACCAATCAGCAATTCATACTTCTTTTTTATATACCTAATTATCATTTCATCAAATCTATTACCACCAACTTTTATAGATTTAGAACTTACTACATCTCCTAAAGATAGTACTGCTATATCAGTAGTACCTCCTCCTATGTCTATTACCATACTTCCTACAGGTTTATATATATCAATACCTGCTCCTATTGCAGCTGCTTTTGGTTCTTCTATTAAATATACTTCACTTGCACCTGCTTGCATTACAACATCAATTAATGCTTTTTTTTCAACTTGTGTAACTTTTGATGGTATACATACCATCATCTTAGGTGAAATAAGCATTTTTTTACAAACCCTTTTTAAAATGTTTTTGAGATATTTTTCAGTTATTAAGTAATCAGAAATAACACCATCTTTAAGTGGTCTAATCACTTTAATACTTTCTGGTGTTTTTCCAATCATATCTTCAGCTTTTTTTCCAACTGCAATTAATTCTTCTTTTTCTATATCTATAGCAACTATTGTGGGCTCTCTTAGTACTATCCCTTTCCCCTTTATATATACTAATGTGTATGAAGTTCCTAAATCTATAGCTATCTCATTTCTTAACATTTTCTCTTCCTTACAACTAATAGTATATTATACTTTTGCTATTATTACAATATTGTAAATTAAATTAGTATTTGCAATAATCCATAATCGAACTCATATTATTACTTAACTTTGAAAACTATTTCACCTTCTTTATCTGTTCTTCTTATCTTAACACCTTTATTATATTTTTTAACTTTTTCTAAAACAATATCACTTGGGTGCCCAAACTTATTTAGCCTTCCACATGAAATCACATATATATCAAATTTAACTTTTTCTAAAAACTTATCTGTTGTAGAAGATATTGATCCATGGTGCGCTGCTTTTACTATATCAAAGTATAATTTTTTAGTATTTTCAAACAATTTTTCTTCTGCAATCTTTTCAATATCACCTGTATATAATATTTTTAAATTAGAAACCGTTATTTTCATAACTAAGCAATTATTATTCAATTCATTTTCAGATATATATTTCGACTTATCAGGCCATATTATTTTAGATTTAAAATATTTTCCACATATTATACTTTTTCCATTTTCTCCATAAATAATATTAACATCTCTTTCTTTTGCTATATTTATAATATGATAATAGCCTTTTGTCTTTTTTATTGTATATGGAATCACAAGATTTTTTACCTTGAGTTCATCAAGTATTTTTAATGCACCACCATAGTGATCACTGTCTGTTTGAGTACGAAATTGATACAATTAAACTATATAGCTATACTCTGAAACTATATGGATATACTCTTACACTTATTAAAAATAGCAAAATTAAAAGGCTAGATATTATTCTAACCTTTCTTTTTCATCATCTATTTAAAGTTTTTATCTTTTCTTATTTACTACTTTTACTATTTTAAATTAATATACACTTCACAAGATCCTCACTGTGTAAAATGCAAGTGCTTATATATGCACTGCAAGTATAAATAATTAAATTAATTATACCTACATTATTTAATAGTCCGGGTATAGCATATATAGATTATATACATCAGCGCTTATTATTCCTTCTTCTGTCCTATCTACTATATCACTATTTAATTCGATTAAAAACGCTTTATAGTAGTCATCAAAATCTATTCCATCTATATACTTTTGGATATTTTCTTCTGTATCCCATGTTGGTAATCCTTTTTTCAACTTTTCTCTAAACTTTTTTTCATATTCTTTTCTACTTAACACTATCTAATCTCCTATCTCTATATTTTTGTGCTTCTTCATACTCCATTGGTTTGTTTTGCTTGTAGAATGCAAGTGCTTATATAGGCACTAATTATATTAATTATACCTACACTACTTATATTTAATAATTATATTTCAATATTATTTTCCTTTAAATATTTGTCGATTTTTTCTTTAAATATTTTAGCATATGAAAAGTCTTTTAGTTCAATAATATTTTTATCTATAATTTCATTTGCTAATTTTATATACTTTAATAATAACTCTCTGTCTTCATCTGTTACATAACTTAAACTTGTTTTTTTCAAGTCTTCTATACTTTGTATAGTATCTACTCTATTTATAACATCATTATAAAATAATATATCATCAATAGCGGCCCTTTTTTTATTATATTTAAACATATCATCAAGTGTTTCAAATTGTTTTCTATTCTTTAGCTCATACTTTCTGTCTATAAAATATTTAACTATACCGTACTTATTACCTTTTTTTATTATTTCATCTTTCATCTTAATTTTCCACCTTTACAATTCCGCGATTTAATATTAAATATATTTGTTTTTCTAATTTCATTTATCACCTACATTATCCAAACAATTTTTTCCATAGTGGTCTTTCCTTTTCAAAAATTTCTATTTCTTCTTCTGTCATGTTATCTGGATAATCTTTATATAAATTATATATTTTTTTGCAATCAAAGCTTATATACATTCCGCCATCTTCTTCTTCTGGTGTTACATTCCATATTTTACTTTTTGCATCTTCTTTTGCAAAGCTTCTAAATCCTTTTATGTTACATGGTTTTTCAATTGTTTCTTCTTCTTTTTCTATGTTTTCTATTCCTTCAATTTTCATTAATACTCCTCTTTCTTTTATAACC
>CAUPPN010000076.1:0-5299 GCA_963513115.1 uncultured Eubacteriales bacterium
AATGAAATAGGGATACTACTTTCAATAGGTAAAAAGAAGATAGAAATATTTGGACAATTCTTAGCGGAGATGGTTTTAATTGCATTACCTGCATATGTGTTTTCATTCTTCTTAGCAAAAGGACTTTCAAAATATATTGGAAATGGAATAGTAAAAAAAGCAACAAGTAATATATCAAAAGGAATATCTAAAGCTGCAAAAGGTTCTAACTTAGGTGGTGGAGCAGAAGTAGATGGATTTAATCGTACAATTACATCTTTGAATATTAATATATCATCTAATGCATTAATTTATGTTATAATTGTTATGACGGTAATATTAGTATTAGCAGTAGCTATATCTTCATTTAACATACTTAAGAAAAAGCCAAAAGATATATTAACTGATATGATATAGTAATAATTATTTAATTAATAATAATAATAATACACATATTGTATTACAGAAAAGGAGCTAATTTGAAAATATTAGTAGCAGAAGATGATGAAATAATAAGAAGTGGAATTAAAGAATATTTAGTAGAATTTAAATATGATATATATGAAGCAAAAGATGGAAAAGAAGCATTAAATATTTTTAAAAATAATGAATTCGATTTAATTATATTAGATATACAAATGCCAAAACTTACTGGATTAGAAGTATTAGAAGAAATAAGAAAAACAAGTGATATACCAGTAATTATACTTACTGCATTTAATGATGAAAAATACAAAATTGATGCATTTTCTAATTTAGCAGATGGATATATTGAAAAACCTTTTTCTCTGCCAGTACTTAAAGCTAGAATTGAATCGCTTTTAACAAAATACAATAATGCTAGAAGAAATACATCTAATAGAAATGATGAAGATAAAAACCAAGATAAAGCTACAGTATATAATGGAAAAAGAGATATATTTATACATAATAATGCAGAAGTTAATTTTAAAAGTTATAGTGCAAAATATAATGGTGAAAGTATAGATATTAATGCTAAAGAAATAGAAATATTAAAATACTTATTAGAAAATAATGGACAAGTGTTAACAAGAGGTCAAATACTTTCAGGAGTGTGGAAAGAAACAGAAGAAATACCATATGATAGGGTAATAGACGTGTATATAAAAGAGCTGAGGAAAAAGCTTGGGTTAGATGATTGTATTATCACAGTAAGAAATGTTGGATATATGTTGGAGTTAAGATGAAAAAATTAAAAGTGTTTCATAAGATTTTTATAAAAACATTTAGCATATTAGTAGTGTTAACACTACTAATACATGCTATGAGTTTGTATATATTTCCTAGTTTGTATTTAAGAAATAGGCAACATGAAATTACTAGAAAAGCAGATGAAATAGCAAAAAGTTTTGAAAAAAAGGATATCCATTTTATTAAAGAAACAATGGATATATATTCTAAAAATAATGACATAAAAGTTAATATAAAAGAGGGAGAAGGAAAAGACGAGATAAAAATAGCGGAATCTAACAATATAGACTTTTCTAGTAAGAATAATTCTTTGCTAATAGAAGAAAGAGATGTAGTATTAGATAATGGTAAAAATATACGGCTTCAATTTTTATCAAATGCTGATATGAAAAAAGAAGCTAAAAAAACTATCATTAAATTCCTCCCTTACTCAATAGCTATATCAATAATGTTTTCAATAATAATTTCATTAATATATGCAAGAACATTAACTAAAAATATTAAAGAAATATTAAATGTTGTAGATAGTATGACAAAATTAGATAAGAATGCACACCTTAAAATATCATCAGAAGATGAAATAGGGCAGCTAAAGAGGCAGATAAATGATATGTATGACAAATTATTAAATGTAATAGATGATTTAAAATTTAAAAATGAAGAAATAGTTAAGTTAGAAAAGGTAAAATATAATTTCTTCAGAGGTGCATCACATGAGCTAAAAACTCCACTTACTAGTCTTAAAATAATACTTGAAAATATGAAATACAATATTGGAAAATACAAAGAAAGAGATAAGTATATTGAAGAATGTATAGGCATAGTAGATGGATTATCTAAAAATATTAAAGAGATATTACTAATATCATCAGTAGAGCATTTAAAAAATGATGAACAAATGATTAAGATATCTGAATCATTAGATAAAGTACTTAAAAAATACGAAGTAAATATATCAAAGAAGAATTTGAATATTAAAAATAATATCAAAGATGAAGAAATATATATTGGAAAAGCGGCATTTGAAATGGTCCTTTCAAATTTAATTAGTAATGCAGTAAGGTATAGCGATGATAATGGAAGTATTATAATTGGTGTAATGGATAATGATAAAGGCAAATATATGTATATAGAAAATACATATTCTGAAAAAGAAGATTTAGATATTGAAAATATTTTTGATATTAATTTTGATTTTGACAAGGCTAATAGTAATGGCCTAGGACTATATATTGTTAAAAATATATTAAATAATTACAATTTAAAATGTATGTGTGAAAAAAGCGATATAGGAATAGTGTTTTTAATAGAATGTAATAAGCAAAACTAAAATAATAGAAATTATACATTGAATAAACAAAATGTATTTGATATTATGATAATATATAAAAGACTTAAGGAGGAACATATGAAACTATTAATTATAGAAAAAGATATTGAATCAACAGATGCAATAAAAGAATATACAGAAAAGAAATTAGAAAGAATACAAAAATATTTTGATCAAGAAATAGAAGTTGAAGTTACATTAAGAGAAGAAGGGCAAATGAAAGTAACTCAATTTCAAGTTGTAGTAGGTGGAAATACATTTAGATCAATTTCAGAAAATGAAGACCTATATGCTTCATTAGATAGAAACGTAGATATATTAGAAAGACAAATAGATAAAGCTAAGACTGCAAATAGAAAAAAGATGAGAGAAAGTATAAAAGAATATGAAGAAGTAGAAGATGTAGAAGAAATAGAACATGAAGAACCAGTAAATGAAATAATTAAATATCAATCATATGATATTAGACCAATGGACCCAGAAGATGCAAAATTATTACTTTCAGAACATAGAACAAATAACTTCTTAACATTCATTAACTCAAGAAATAACGAAGTTAATGTAATTTTCAAATTAAAAGATGGAAAGAATTATGGATTAATTGTTCCAGAAAGATAAGAAGAGAATAAGAGAAAAACAAAAGCAAATTAAAGCAAAGTAAAAAAGAAAAAAGAACAAATAATTAAATATAGAAAGTTAAATATAATATGCAATATATAATATGTATTGCATATTGTTTGCTATATATAATATATTTTTGTATGATAATTATGTAATAAGGAATATAATAGTAGTTAGAAAAAATAACTAGAAAAAGAAAAAGAAAAAACAAAAAATATAAAAAGAAAAAAGTTAAAAATATAATGATAATAATTTAAATATATAGGTTAGGAAGTATAAGTAATATGATTAAACTAATAAATATAGATATAGATGGAACACTTGTAAATAGTGAAGGAGTTGTAACAGATTATACAAAGGAAGTTTTAAAAAAGGCTAAAGAAAAAGGTATGGAAATAGTATTAACTTCAGGAAGACCAATTAAGTCTACACAATCGATAGCAGAAGAACTTGGCATAGACAATTATATAATATGTGGTAATGGTGCAATACTATATGATGTCAAAAAAGAAGAAATATTATTTGGTGGTTTTTTAAGTAGAGAAAAGGTAATGGAAATAGCAAACTTATGTGCATCAAATAGCATATACTATAATGTGTATACAGACCAAGATATATTAACAGAAGAACTTACATACAATGTGCTATTCTATCATAGAGAAAATGCATTTAAGATGGATGATAAGAAAACAAATATTAATATTGTAGAAAATATACCAAAATATATTGAAGAAAATAATATAGATCATTTTCTTAAGATAACAGTATGTGATTCATCTGAAATGGTATTTAATAATATAATGAAAAGGCTAAGAGAAATAGAAGATATAGAAGTATTAGATGTTGGATATATGAGTAGGAAGGTAATAAAATATGGAACAGATTTTGTAAATATTGACTACTACTATACAGAAATATCTAAAAGTGATATTAACAAGTGGCATGCAGTTGAAAAACTTATGGAAGTATTGGATATTAAAACAGATGAGGTTATGGCAATAGGTGATAATGTAAACGACATGGAGATGATAGAACATGCAGGACTAGGTGTTGCAATGGATAATTCCGGAGATAAGATAAAAGAAGTAGCAGATTATGTAACAGATGATAATGATAATGATGGAGTTGCTAAAATAATTGAAAAACTAGTATTAAATGAAGGAGAATAGTATATGAGAATAGGGATAGACGTAGATGGAGTATTAACAGATGTACAAGATTATGTTTTTGAAACAGGTGCAAAATATGCATATGAGCATGGATATAATATGACTGATTGGAAGAAAGATGAGTATAATACAAAAGATATGTTTAGATGGTCAGAAGAAATAGACGATGACTTTTGGATAAGTATATTAGATGATTACTCAAAAAGTGAAAATCCAAAAATATGTGCACCAGAAGTAGTAAGAAAGTTAAAGGAAATGGGGCATAGTATATATATAATTACAGCTAGATACTCAATGACAGAAGAAGATAAGAAAGAAGGTACACAGGAAAACAATTTAAAAGTTTGGCTTGAAAAATATGATATACCATATGACAAACTAATATTTGCACAAAGAAAAAAGAAAGCAATAATTGAAAATGATATAGATGTAATGATAGAAGATAGCCCATATAATATAGCTGATGTAGAAGATCATACAAAGATAATAGTATTTGACAATATATATAATAAGGGAGTGGAGCACAGAAGAGTAAATAGTTGGTATGAGATATTACATATAATAGAAAATGCAGAGGAGTTGCTGTAGGAAAAATAAAGAGCTAAAAAAAGTAAGAAGAAAAAGTAAGTAAAGGTTAAAAGGGATAGGAAACTATCTCTTTTTTGTGTTAAAAATATAATACATAGTAGATACAATGATTTAAAGAAAAGAAAATAATAGATATACTAAAGGTAATACTAAGAAAAGGAGTAAAAAAATATGAAAAAGAAAAAGATTATTTCAATATTTGCAATTATTGCTATATTGGTTGTCATAATCGGGGGAGGGTACACTAGATACTCCTTAAACAACATAGCGGCAAGCAATAATAGGCAAAATGCAGATGAACAAGAAAAGTTAGAAACAGTAAAAGGATCAAAGCTTAAAATAGGTGACTATGTAAATTATGATCATACACTACAAGTAGACCCAAATACAAAAGAAACAA
>CAUPPN010000077.1:0-5265 GCA_963513115.1 uncultured Eubacteriales bacterium
ATATAGTCATCTACAAATTCTTCTTTTTCCAAATATCTCATACATGATTCATATATTGAAAGTTTCCTATTTTCTTCTCGTATATTTTCTATCCTTATTCTTGTAATTTCGTCTATTTCAAATTCACCAAAGTATGATCTCATTACAGATAAGAATTCAATATCTAACATTGGGTTTGAAAGTATTTTAAGATAATTTGAAAGTAATTGTACTTCATTTAGTTTTAAATATCCTTCACCAATATCTGTTTTTGCAGGTATTCCCATTTGATTTAATACATCTTCATATATGTCTGCCTTGTTTTTAACACTTCTTAAAAGTATTACTATATCTGAGTATTTTAAGTTTCTACCTTCTTTAGAGTATTCTTCTCTTAGTTTTTTTATTCTTTCTGCAATTACTATAGCCTCTTTTGACACCTTATTATATTCTTCTAATACATCACTTTCATCTTCTGCAAATTCTTCAATATCTTCTAGCTCTTCTTCTGTATATATATTTTCAAGTTCTAATTTGCTATCTTCTACTACAATTATCTCATTTTCTTTTTTAGGTATTTCATCTAATGATTTGTTTCCATAGTATAGCTTTTCTGTATCATCATATGCAATTATTCCAGTTTCCTTATTCATTATTGTTTCAAATATATCATTACAAAAATCTAATACATTTTCCTTACTTCTGTAATTTTTATGTAGTTTAATTAGCATTCCTGGCATATTATAGTAGTTTTTAATATTGCTTTCACCACTATAATCTTCTTCAATAGCTTCTACTTTTTCTATACAATTTTCTACATTTTCTTCTACATAACTATCATGTTTAGATATGAAAAGGTCTGGCCTTGCATTTCTAAAACCATATATACTTTGTTTTACGTCCCCTACTTCAAATACATTATCCTTACTTACTGCATTAATAATGCTTTCTTGTACTAAGTTAATATCCTGGTATTCGTCTACTTGTACTTCATAGAACTTTTCTTTTAGTTCATTTGCAAGTTTTGAAAATACTATATTTCCATTTTCATCTTCATCATATAGTAGTTGTATACTTAAGTGTTCTAAGTCAGCATAATCTAATATATTTTGTTTTTCTTTTTTTGCATCATATATTTCATAAAACATATCTAATACATTAAATATAGCTTTTGTAATATTATATGTATCTGATATATCTTCTATTACTTCATCATCATTTGTGTATGTTGCAAAGTCTGCTATTTTTAATATTTCTTTTTTAGCTTCATCTCTTTTAGCCTTAGCATTTTCTGTTTCATCACATTTAAGTTTTCTAGATCTTGGCCATGACTTAAAAGTATATTCTAGTATCTCATCTCTTATTCCATATATATCATTATTTGCTATATCAATTAATCCATCTACAAAGTGTATATCTTCTTTAATTGTCTCAATATAGTCAATATATTCTACACCTAATTCTTGCATATCATTATATATAGATGTTAAAAGATATTTTTGATATAGTAGTTCATCTTGTATTATCTTAGTATATTTTTTAAATATGCTACTATCTACTATACTTTTATTTTCTTCTTTTTTTAATTCACCATTTTCTTTTTGGTTGTTACCAATATTATTACCTAAAAGAATAAGTGACTCTTGTTTTTTAAGCACTGCTTCTTGCCATTTTTTTCTAAAAGGAAGGCTTTCAGAAAATGTAATTATATCTAACATATCATCTCTTAAGTTATTATCATCTTTGAAGTCTGCATATCTAGGTATTAATATGTCTAATTCTTTTGCGCCTTCTTTATACATATTTTCTAATACTTCTTTTATCGCTTCTTCTTTTAGCACTTTTATCTCTTCGTCTGCCGCTATCTTAATATTAGGAGATATTCCTAATAGGTAGAAGTTTGATCTAATAAGAGAGTAACAAAAAGAGTGAAGTGTAGAAATATTAGATTTTTTAAGTAGTGTAAGTTGCTTTCTTAAATATGGATCATCTGATTTTTCTAAAGAATTATTAATTGATTTAACAATTCTTTCTTTCATCTCAGATGCTGCAGCTTTAGTAAAAGTTACTACCAATATCCTGTCTATATCTACCTTTTTGTCTATTACAGTTCTAATTATTCTTTCAACTAAAACTGCAGTCTTTCCAGATCCTGCAGCTGCTGAAACTAATATCTTTCCTTCTGTGTTTATTGCTTTTTCTTGTTCTTTTGTCCATTTAATAGTTCCCAAAAGTCTTCTCCTTGTTCTATGTAATATATATTATATTGTTTGCTCTTTAATATTTATTATTTGTTTTTTATTTTTTTAGTTTTCTTACTTTTCTTTCTACTTTCTTATTATTCTTCCTGGTCATATAGTAGGAAGTCAATATTACCTTCTTCTATGTCTACATTAGATACAATTATTTTAGTCTTTTGTCCCATTTTGTATTTTGTAATATCTAATATATCATCTTTTCTAATTAGCCCTTCTATACCATTTCCTATTGATACAAACATACCAAAATCTTTTATGCTTGTAATTATTCCATCAAATGTTTTTCCAATATAGTTAGATAGGTATTCTGCAATCATTATTTCGTTATACTCTCTTTCCATATCTTGTGCTACTCTTTCTGTTTGTGAAATGTATTCCGATACTTTTTTTGCCTTATCATGTATAGCATCATATGGTATTTCTTCTCCTTTTAGGTACCTAGATAGGTATCTATGTGTAAATAGGTCAGAGTATCTTCTGATAGGTGAAGTGAAGTGCAAATAGTATTTGCTTGCAATACCAAAGTGTCCTAAATTATTTTCACTATATCTTGCTTGTCTCATACTTCTTAAAAGTAGGTAGTTTGCAAAATCATAATCTAAATATTCTTCATTTTCTTTTGAAAGTATATTTTCACCATTTGATAGCCTTTCTTCTTGAGCTTCTTTCTTAGCTTTTAGCTCTTTTAATACTCTTGCATATTCTGATTGTGGTACATAGTAGTTATCATAGTTTGTACCTTCTTTTCCATTTTCATTTTTTCTATCATTCCTATTTGCATTACACCCAATATTTCCATTTGCAATATTATTTCTTCTTTTTTCTCTTTCCTTTTCTTCCCTTCTTTTCTTATCTTGTTCTATCATTTCTTTTGTTTTAGGGAATATATTTACCTTAACACCATATTCTTCTAAGCTTTCATTAATTTCAACTACTCTTTCAGGGTCAGGGTTTTCGTGTACTCTGTATATTACAGGTATAGTATTAAAACATTTTCTTGCAACTATTTCATTTGCAAGTAGCATTAGTTGTTCTATTATCCTATATGAAAAGATTCTTTCTTTTTCATATACATTAGTTACCTTTGCATTATCATCTAACTTAATTTCTACTTCTGGTATTTCAAATGATAGGTATCCTTCTTTTTCTCTTTTTTTAATAAGTATTTTAGCTAATCTTTCAAGTAGCTTAAAATCATTTTTGTCTTCATCTTCTACTTTTCCGTCTATAATATCTTCTACCATATTATATGACATTCTTCTATCAACTCTTACTACTGACTTATATACATTACTAGATATTATCTTACCAGCTCCATCTATTTCTGCTTCAACTGTTAAAGATAACCTGTCTACTCCTTCATTTAATGAACATATATTATTAGATAATTCAAATGGTAACATTGGTATTACTGTATCTATTAGGTATATACTATTTCCTCTTCTTAATGCTTCCTTGTCTAGGTTACTGTCTTCTGTTACATAGTGTGATACATCTGCAATGCTTATCCATACTTTGTAATTTTCTTTTTTCTCTATTGCTACAGCATCGTCTAAGTCTTTTGCATCTTCTCCGTCTATTGTGTATGTTTTGATATTTCTTAAATCTACTCTGTTTTTCTTATCTTCTTCAGATACTTCAAGTGGCATGCTTTCTGCTTCTAATTTAACATCTTCTGAAAAGTCTTCTTGTATATCATTATCTGCAAGTATTGTTTTAAGGTGCATATATATATCATCTTTTCTTGCAACTATTTTAACTACTTTTCCTTCACTATTTTCATTACTGCTTTTTACATATTTAGTTATGCTTACTAATACCTTATCTCCTGTTTTAGCTCCAAATATTTCTTTTTTAGGTATGTATATATCTGATATGAATGTCTTATCATCTGGTACTACAAATGCAAAGTTATCATTAATTGTAATTGTTCCTACAATTTCACTTTTTTGTCTTTTAACAATGTATCTAACTTTTCCTTCTTTGTTTAATCCAACTTTCTTATTATTAAATTGTACTAAAACAATATCATCATCGTTTGCAGTTAATACATCTTGTGGTGCTATATATACACTGTCTTCTAGCATCCTAATATCTAATCCACCTTTTTTCTTTCCTATTTTAAGTTCATTTAACTTAGAATATATTTCTTCATATTCCATATCAGTTAGTGGGTCTACAAATGCAAACTTTTTAATATTTTTTTTAATCTTTCCTATGTAAAAAGGAGCAGAATTATTTTGATTATTTGATTTTGCTCCCTTAAATCTATATATTTTCTTGTTACGATTTTTACTATTATTATTTTTATTATTTTTTCTATTTCTATTATTTTTACTCATCTTTTTACCTTTTCTTTTGTTATACATAAAATAATGTAGGTAGACAATAAGCCGGGTTCTGTACTGTGGTCATTTATCTAGGATTATTATTACTAATAACCTCGTGCCGCTCAGAACGGAGAAACGTTAGAGCTACTTTACTCCGAATTACAAGGCGTTGCACCAGATAGGGTTTACACAGGGTGTATGTCACCATATACCCTAGTGAGCTCTTACCTCACTTTTTCACCATTGCCATAGGCTGTTTTTTTCTGTTGCACTTTCCCTAAGATTACTCTTGCTGGACGTTATCCAGTATCATTGCTCTAGTGGTGCCCGGACTTTCCTCATATATATGTTTTCACATTATATACGCTATACCACTATCTACCATATATATTATATTAAATAATGTAGTATTTAGCAAATATATTATTATACATTTATACAAATATACAAATATACAAATATACAAATGCATATAATTATTTTTTCTTCTTATTATATAGATAATATGAATCATCTATTGTTTTTAATACATATGCTACATCATCATACCTAGAATCATTTGATTCAGATCCTAATGATACTATTAAAAATTCTTTTCCTTTGTGTTCATATAGTACTGCTAAATTAAAATCTTTTCCAAGTGAGCCAGTCTTTACTCCTTTTACACCTTCTTTATAATAAGACATATTACAAAGAAG
>CAUPPN010000078.1:0-5253 GCA_963513115.1 uncultured Eubacteriales bacterium
GTTGAAATAGTAATATTTGAAATATATACTATAAATAATAAAAGCTGTATATTAAAAATATTAGTATATAGCAAATTCTAAATCTAGGAGAAGATATGAATAAAAAAAATAAAATAACAGCAATACTAATGCTAATAGTAATGGCATTAAGTGTAATAGGAATAAGAGTACAAGCTGCAACAGCAACAGTACTTCTAGAACCAAAATCAAGTCAAGTTGCATTAGGAACAGAATTCCCAGTTAAAGTTAAAGTTACAAACATTGACGCAGGACAAGGAATATCAAGATTTGAAGCAACATTAGATTATGATGAAAAAATATTTAATAAAATAGGACCAACTTCAATTGAAGGAATGAACAACTGGCAAATACAATATGATGCAAGTACAAAAAAGATAATTGCTAAAAATGATGCATTCGTAAAGGACGATTCAGATTTAATGCAAATAACATTTAAAGTTAAAACTAAAGCAGAAATACAATCAACTAAAAAATTAGATCAACCAACAGATAACAAAGCAATATCTGAAAAAACATCAATAGGATTAAAAAGCATTAATGCAAATAATGCATTATCAACATTTAAAATTAATGACGTTGCACAAACAATTCAAGTAGGTGAAACAGTTAACCCAGCAGAAACACAAAAAGACCCACTAGCAGGAGCATTAACACCTACACCTGCTCCAACACAACCAAATGTAAATCCTGAAAAAGAAGCAGAAAAAAATAAACCGGTTGAATCAGTAAAAAAAGACGAACAAGAAGAAGCTAAAAAACCAGCTAAAATATCACATGCAGGAGTTGAGGATACACCATTATTCTTACTTGTAGCATTATTAGGAGTAGCTGTAATATCATATTTAGGTTATAAGAAATTCGCAGAAAAAGCATAAATATAATTTAAATATATAAAGTTTAGAAAATAAAATAAAAAGCAAGTTTTTAGGGGTAACCTCAAAGCTTGTTTTTTTATTTAAAAGAATAAAGTTATTCAAACCATTATTATATCTTGCTAAAATCCAAAAAATTGTATAAAATGTATTAATAAAATATAAACAAAAATAAAAACAAAAATATAAATAAAAAGACAAATAAAATTGAAATCAAAAGGAAAAAGAGGAAAATATGAATATTGTATTAGATGCTATGGGTGGAGATAATGCACCACAAGCTTCAGTTGAAGGTGCATTAAGATTCGCCAAAGAAACAGAAAGTAATATTGAATTAGTAGGAAATGAAGAAGAAATTAAAAAAATAATTAAAGACATAACAGGTGATAATAGTTTGCCATCTAATATATCAATTAGACATACAACAGAAGAAATTATTATGTCTGATATACCAACTAAAGCTATAAAAGCAAAGAAAGATTCATCAATGGTTGTTTCATTAAGACTAGTAAAAGAAGGAAAAGGAGATGTAATTGTATCTGCAGGTAATACAGGAGCATTACTTACAGGAGCTATATTGATTCTTGGTAGAATAAAAGGAGTAAAAAGACCTTCAATGCTTGCTACAGCACCTACATTAAATGGTAAGTTTTACTTAACAGATGCAGGGGCAAATACTAATTGCGATGAAACTAATATTATGCAATTTGCAGAGATGGCAAGTATATATTTAGAAAATGTAATAGGTGTAAAAAATCCAAAGGTTGGACTTTTGAACATAGGTGAAGAAAAGACAAAAGGAAATATATTCTATAAAAATACAAATGAATATATGTATGAAAATATGGAAAAAAGCAATATTAATTTTTACGGAAATATTGAACCAAATAGAGCAATCTTAGGTGAAGTAGATATTGTTGTAACAGATGGATTTACAGGCAATATAATGGTTAAGTCTATTGAAGGAACACTAAAGGCGCTACTTGCAATATCAAAAGATTTTGTATCAGAAATTGGATGGAAAAAGGTATTTTTAGCACCAATTAAAAATGATGGAAAGAAATTTATTGAAAAATATAATTATAAGAAAGAAAGTGCAGGAATATTTTTAGGTGTTACAAAACCACTTGTTAAAACACATGGAAATAGCGATGCAAGTTCATTCTATTATGCATTAAAACAAGCAGAATCATATGCTAAAAGTGATGCAATAAAAATAATGAAGGAAAAATTTAGTAACTAGATGGAGGCATATTAATGTTTACAATTACAAAGATGATTGAATATACAGAAGAGATAGCTAAATTAGCAGGTGAAAATAATAAATACTATATTAATACATATGGATGTGCATTAAACGAAAATGATTCAGAGAAGATAGCAGGTATGTTAGAAAAATGTGGATTTGTTAGCACAGATAATATTGAAGAAGCAAAGATAATTGCGTTTAATACATGCTGTATTAGAGAAAATGCAGAAAACACATTATTTGGTAATTTAGGTGAAGTTAAAAAATATGCACAAAAAGGTGCTATGATATTAGTAGGTGGTTGCATGATGCAACAAGAACATATACAAGAAAAAATTAGAAAAAGCTACCCTTATGTAGCTGTAATGTTTGGAACACACACTTTACAAAACATACCTAAAGATATATATCTTGCTATGACAACAAATAAGAGGATAGAAGATATAATAGACATTGATGGAAATGTATATGAAGGAATACCAATTAAAAGATTAGATAACAAAAGAGCTTCAATTACAATAACATATGGTTGCAATAATTTTTGTACATATTGCATAGTACCATATGTAAGAGGAAGAGAAAGAAGCAGAAAAGTAAAAGATATTATAGCTGAAGCAAAAGAGTTAGTTAAAGAAGGATATATTGAAATTACATTACTTGGACAAAATGTTAATTCATATATTGATAAAGAAGAAGATATTAACTTTGCAAAACTTTTAGATATGGTTGCAAGTATTGAAGGGCTTAAAAAAGTTAGATTTGTATCACCGCATCCAAAAGATTTTACAGACGATGTAATATATGTAATGGCAAAACATGATAATATATCTAAAACAATACATTACCCATTACAATCAGGATCAAATAATGTACTTAAAAAGATGAATAGAAAATATACAAAAGAAAAGTATTTAGAAAGAGCAGATAAGATAAGAGAAATAATACCAGATATTAAATTTTCTACAGATATAATTGTAGGGTTCCCTGGTGAAACAGATGAGGACTTTGAAGAAACAATTGATGTAGTTAAAAAAATGAATTTTGAACAAATATATATGTTTATATATTCAAAAAGAGAAGGAACACCTGCAGCTAAAATGGAGCAAGTTAAAAAAGAAGACGCTACTAGAAGATTTAATATATTAAAAGAAACATATGAAGAAATGCAAAAAGAAAATATGGAAAAATATGTAGGAACAAAAGAAGAAGTAATTATAGACGGGATATCTAAAAAGAATGAAGATATGCTATCTGCAAGAACTGATTCAAACAAGCAAATAATAATTCCTAAATATGATAATTGGAAATTAGGAGATTATGTTGAAGTAGAGATTACAGAAAATCATATGTGGTTTTTAGAAGGTAGAAAGATATAATTAGAAACAGAAATAATAAAATAGAAAACAAAGTAAAGAAATAGGGAAGAATATAGGAGATAATAATGAAAATAGGTATAGTAGGATTACCAAATGTAGGAAAAAGTACATTATTTAATAGTATGACAAAAGCTGGAGCAGAAAGTGCAAATTATCCATTTTGTACAATTGAACCAAATGTGGGAATGGTAACTGTTCCAGATAAAAGATTAGAAGTACTTTCTAAAATGTTTTTAAGTAAAAAAATAGTACCTACATATATTGAGTTTGTAGATATTGCAGGATTAGTTAAAGGAGCAAGCAAGGGAGAAGGACTTGGAAATAAGTTCTTATCACATATACGTGAAGTAGATAGTATAGTAGAAGTTGTAAGATGCTTTGAAGATGAAAATGTTGTACATGTAGATGGTAGTGTAGATCCTGTAAGAGATGTTGAAATAATTAATTTGGAATTAATATATGCAGATTTAGATACAATAGCAAAAAGAAAAGGAAAAGTAGAAAAGAACTTAAAAGCTGATAAGAGTTACTTAAAAGAATTTGAATTACTAGAAAGAATTGAAAAGGTATTAGAAGAAGGAATGCCAGCAAGATCAATTGACTTAGATGAAGAAGAAGAACTTATGATTAAAGAAATGCAACTACTTACTAGAAAACCAATAATCTATGTTGCAAATATTGATGAAGAATCAATAGGTTCAAAAAATGGTATGGTAGATAAGTTAGAAGAATATGCAAAAACAGAAAGTGCTAAGGTTATACCACTTTCTGTTAAGATAGAAGAAGAAATTTCTTCGTTAAATGATGATGAAAAAAAAGAAATGCTAGAAGCAATGGGACTTGAAGAATCAGGATTAGATAAGCTAATTGTTGCAAGCTATGATATACTAGGATTAATGTCTTTTTTAACTGCAGGAGAGATGGAAACTAGAGCTTGGACAATAAAAAAAGGAACAAAGGCACCAGAGGCTGCAGGCAAGATACACTCAGATATACAAAGAGGCTTTATTAAGGCGGAAATAGTGTCATATGATGATTTAATAGAAGCAGGAAGTATGGTTAAGGCTAGAGAAAAAGGCTTTGTTAGAATGGAAGGTAAAGACTATATTATGCAAGAAGGCGATATAGTTGAATTTAGATTTAATGTATAATGGAGTAATTAAAATATGTTAGAGATTATAATTGTAGCAATTTTAGGTATATTGCTTTTGGGCTATATGGTTAAAAAGTCTACTAAAAATAATAATTTAATAACAAAAATATTAATAGTATTGGAAATATTAGCAATATGCTATTTACCATTTCAATATTATAGTAATGCTCAAACTGGAATTTTTGCAAAGATACTTGTATATATATTTGCAATAACATTACCTTTAATAATTATTATATATGAGATAGTAACTGGTACAAACTATAGTGAAAGTTTGGTAATTGCAATTGCAAATTACTTTTTAAAAAAAGGAAATAGTAAGAAAGCAAAGGAAATATTAATTAGAAATATACGAAAAAATCCTAAATCATATATTATGCACAAAAAACTAGGACAAATATATGAAAAAGAAGGTGGAATTAGAAGAGCAATATATGAGTATTTAACTGTTATTGAAATTAACAAAGTTGAATACGAAACAATGCTTAAAATAATATCATTATTAGAAGTATTAGACCAAAAAGAAGAAGCGATAGAATTATTAGATAGGTTAATTACACTTCAAAAAGGATATCCTGAAGC
>CAUPPN010000079.1:0-4989 GCA_963513115.1 uncultured Eubacteriales bacterium
ATATATTAGATATGCAGAATTATTAGAAGAAAAAGATTTCAAAAAAGATGCTGTAAAGGTATATTTAGAAGGAATAAAATATAATCCAGACAATTTCATATTACACTATAATTTAGCAACACTATATGTTAAATTAGATGAATATAGTATGGCTAAAAGTTGCCTGCAAGAAGCGATTAGGATAAATCCTAGATCATATATTACTATGTTAAATTTAGGCCAAATATTATTAATTGAACAAGACTATGAAGGAGCAAAAAGCTATTTAGATGAAGCATTAAAAGATGAAAAAATTAGAGATATTGTATATTACGAATATGCTAAGATAGCTATGCTTGAAGAAAAAAAAGAAGAAGCACTTACAATGCTTAATATGGCATTAGATCTTAACCCAGATATAATAGAAAAAATAAATAATAATGAAATATTTAAAGATATTAGGCAAGATACAATAGTTAAGGTACAATTAGTTAAAAATGAAAGACCAAAGCTAAATATTAAAAGTGTAGAGATGATAAACAAGCTTGAAGAAACACTAGAAATTGCAGTAGCATTAGGACAAAATGAGAAAAAAGTAATTAGAGAAACTAAAATAAATAATATTATTAAAAGCAAAAGTGAAAATAGGAGTATTGATGAGCTCATTAAAAACTTTCAACAAACACAAGAGTTTTTAGCAAAACATGTTAAAAATGCAGATAAGGAATTTAGTAAACATTTCTATGGTGATAATGGAAAACACAGTATATATAATGAAGAACAAAAAACAACAAATAGTGAAAAAGAATTAAAAGAAGATGACAAAACATAGAAAATAATATAATATATAATTAAAGATAAAGGAGATAAAAATGAAAATAACTTCAAATAAAGAAAATGTGGGACTATATCAATCACTATTATTATTAATGATATTTGCAATATTAATAGTAAATATAATGATTGCAGTAACTTTAAGTACAAATATTAAAAAACAACAAAGAATAAACAAAAAATATATGGATACAATTGAACAACAAACATTGAAAGAAAATATGTTAAATATTGGAAATGATGCAGATGGTAGCAAACAATAATAAATAATATATGAGTTAATATGTAGTAATTTAAGGGGAGCTTATGCTCCTTTTTACATATAATTAATATATAAATTATATAGTATATAGTCTGTGTTAATTAGAAATGATAATTAAGATAAATAATATTAAATGATATAAGGAGTAAAGATTGGATAATATAGAAAGATTAAAAAAATTAGTAGAAGAAAGTAATAATATAGTATTCTTTGGTGGAGCAGGGGTTTCTACTGAAAGCGGAATACCAGATTTTAGGAGTAAAGATGGATTATATAATCAGAAGTATAAGTATTCGCCTGAAACAATACTCAGTCATAGTTTCTTTTTAAATAATACAAAAGAATTTTATGATTTTTATAGGGAAAAGATGAATTCATTAAAATATGAGCCAAATATTACACATAGAAAACTTGCAGAGTTAGAAGAAAAAGGAAAATTAAAAGCAGTAATTACTCAGAATATTGATGGGCTACATCAAAA
This sequence comes from uncultured Eubacteriales bacterium, assembly GCA_963513115.1. GTDB lineage: Bacteria > Bacillota > Clostridia > TANB77 > CAG-508 > JABCPO02. The sequence goes on from CAUPPN010000079.1 coordinate 1,557, forward strand.
AGCTGGTTCAAAAAAAGTACTAGAATTACATGGAAGTGTTTTAAGAAATTATTGTATGAAATGTAATAAGTTTTATGATGCTAAATATGTATTTGAAGGAAAAGATATACCAAAGTGTAAGTGTGGTGGAATAATCAAACCAGATGTTGTATTATACCAAGAACCATTAGATTATGATGTGTTTGAAGAAGCAGTAAAAAAAATATCAAACGCAGACCTTTTAATAGTTGCAGGAACTTCTCTTACAGTTAATCCAGCTTGTAGTTTAATACAGTATTTTAATGGTAAGAACTTAGTTTTAATCAATAGAAGTGCTACACCATATGATAACAGAGCTGATTTATTAATTAGAGAAAGTTTAGGTAAGGTATTTAGTAATATATAATACTTTTTTAAGATATATATTATAAAAGCTTTTTAAAATAAAATTGATGAAATATAATATATATATATTATATGAGGAGGTATATATATGAAAATAAGAGCAGCAGTAGTAAATGGAGTAAACGAAGATTATAAAATAGAAGAAGTAAATATTGAAGAGCCAAGATTAAATGAGGTATTAGTTAAAATAGTTGCAGCAGGAATTTGTCATTCAGATGAAGCGTTTAGATTAGGAGAAGCAGCATATACATTTCCAGCAGTATTTGGACATGAAGGAGCAGGTATTGTAGAAAAAGTAGGAGAAGCAGTAACTGATATTAAACCAGGTGACCATGTAGTTATATCATATGCATATTGTGGAAAATGTAAAGAATGTAGAGAAGGCCATCCTTCAACTTGTGAAAAATGGCCACTTATGAATTTTGGAACAAGAATGGATGGAACAACAACATTACATAAATTAGATGGAGAAAACATTGTAAATATATTAGGACAAGCATCACTTGCAGAATATACTTTAGTACATGAAAATAATATAACTAAAGTAGATCATGATGTAGACTTAAGATATGCAGGACCATTAGGATGTGGTTTCTTAACAGGACTAGGAGCAGTATATAATGGAATAAAACCAGAACCAAATTCATCAATGATAGTATTTGGAACAGGTACAGTAGGAGATGCGTGCATAATGGCAGCTAAAGCAATTGGATGTAATCCAATTATAGCTATAGACATACATGAGCACAGATTAGATGAAGCACTAGAACTTGGTGCAACACACAAAATTAACTCAAGTAATTGTGAAAATGTATTAGAAGAAATACATAAAATATGTAATGGTGGAATGAGCGTAATTGATACAACAGGTGTTGAAAGTGTAATGAAACTTGCATTAGATGCAACTGCACAAGGTGGAACATATGCACCACTTGCAGTTACATCTAATGATTTAACAATGAAACCATTTTTAGAATTAGTAGCTACTACAAAAACAATAAAAGGTGTGTTAATGGGTAATGCAGTACCACAAGTTAGTATAAAACAAATGTTAGACCTAAATAAAGCTGGATTATTCCCATTTGAAAAAATATGTAGGTTCTATGACTTTGAAGATGTAAATGAGGCAGCAAATGACTCAAACAGTGGTAAGACATTAAAACCAATACTAATTATAGATAAGGAATATACACCAAATAATTAATTTTAAAAGAACTAATTACAATTAAATATATAATAAATAACGTATATAATTGACATTAAAGCACTTAGGTTGTATAATAAAATATAGAAATTGACAGAAAGAAGAGTGAGGCATCTCACTCTTTCTTATGTATATGGGAAATGTTCAAATTGAAAGGAAAATAATTAGATGAAATCTATAAATATGAAAGAGCTTTTAATAGCGATGGAACAATTAGAAAAAGAAGAAGGAATGGATAAAGAATTCCTATTAGATGCACTTAAAACAGCTTTAGAAATAGCATATCAAGAAAATTATGACACAGAAGAAATAGTAACAGTAGATATTAAAGATGGTGATATAATTGTTTATGCTGAAAAAGAAGTAGTGGAAAAAGTTGAAAATAATGATGTTGAAATTAGCTTAAAAGATGCTAAAAAGATAAAGAAAAGTGCTAAAATAGGAGATAAGGTAAAACAAGTAATTGTTCCTAAAAACTTTGGAAGAATAGCAGTACAAAAAGGAAAACAAGTAATTGTACAAAAATTAAGAGAAAAAGAAAAAGAAGTTAGAATGGAAGAATATACTGCAAAACAAGGTGAAATAATAACTGGAATAATTCAAAAAGCAGATGGTGGAGCAGTAATATTAGACTTAGGTAAACTAGAAGGTGTAATGACTCCTAGAGAACAAGTAGAAACAGAAGAATACCTAGTAAATAAGAAGTTAAGAGTATATGTACAAGGTGTAGTTAAAAGAGACAGAGGAGATATACAAGTACTAGTTTCTAGAAAAGATCCAAATTTTGTAAAAAGATTATTTGAATATGAAATACCAGAAATAGACGAAGGTATAATAGAAATAAAATCAGTTGCAAGAGATGCAGGAAATAGATCAAAAGTAGCAGTATATTCAAGTAATGAAAATATAGATCCAGTAGGATCATGTGTTGGGCAAAAAGGAATGAGAATACAAAATATAATAGATGAAATTAATGGTGAAAAGATAGATGTTGTAGAATGGAGCGAAGACCCATCAAAATTCATATCTGAAGCATTACTACCTGCAGAAATAATGGCAGTAGACATTAATGAAGAAAATAACTTTGCACAAGTAATAGTACCAGATGATCAATTATCACTTGCAATAGGAAAAAGAGGACAAAATGTAAGACTTGCAGTAACACTTACTGGATGGAAAATAGATATAAAAAGTATTTCTCAATTTAAACAAATACTTGCAGGAGATATGGAAAATCCACTAGAAAAAGCAATAAGAGAAGCTAAAGAAAAAAAAGAATTAGAAGAGAAAAAACAAAAAGAAAAAGATAAGCAAAAAGAAGTAGATGAAACTTTTGAAGAAGGAAAAACAAAAGAAGAAGCAGAAAAAGAAGTTGAAGAAGAATTAGATGAAATATTTGAAATAGTAACATCAAAAGATGAAGAGGAAAAAAAGCAAGATGAGGAATAGTAAGAATACAAGAACTTGTAAAGGATGTTTTGAAAAATTTGATAAACAAAACCATGATATGATAGTAATATGTTATGATAATAAGAATAATAATTACATGGTATATGAAAATCAAGAAGAAAAAAAACAAGGACTTGGAAGATCACTATATATATGTAAAAATAATAAATGCATAGATAAAGCAATAACTAAAAATACTATAGCAGGATATTTTAGAAAAAAATTAGATAAAAAAACAATAGAAAAATTAGAAGATATAAAAGGCAAATTGATAAATTAAAATATAAAAGCACAAGATAAAAGGGGGCATATTTGAAAAAACTATATGAAATAGCAAAAGATTTAAATATGAAAAATAAAGAAGTTATAGAAGTTGCAAAAGAAATAGGAATTGAT
>CAUPPN010000080.1:0-4798 GCA_963513115.1 uncultured Eubacteriales bacterium
ATGTAAGTACATTGAAAATTTAATACACAGCAATTGAAAGGAGCATATTATGAAAGCTAGAATTATTGCATCAACGAAGATTGGTTATGAGATGAAAAAAGAAGAAGCCATAACACTTTCAGGATCAGCTGCAGGTATTTGTTACCTATCTGATACTTTAGAAAAGTTATTTGAAGAAGATAATAGCAAGACTATTAAAAGAGCAACTAACGTCCTATCTTATGGACATCATAGTATATTTTCACATCCAACATATACTATAGTATTCGAGGATATTCCAAAAATTGTTGCTATGATTCTTAATAATGAAAAAATGTATGGAGCTTCAGAAAAGTCTGCTAGATATACTAAAATGGTAGTATCTGAAGAAGAAATGCTTTTATACAAAAAATGGATTTCACTTTTTAAAGAGCAAATAATTTTTCATTATCCAAAAATAGATTTTAAAAAGGCAGAAAAGTTAGCTCAAGAAAATGCAAGGTATCTAATTAGTGTTTTTACACCATCTACTACTCTTGCATATACTACAAACATTAGGCAACTAAACTATATTGTTGCTTGGTCTAAAAACTATATTAATGATGGTAGCAAAAAAGATGCTTTTTCTTTAAAAATTAAAGAAGCATTAAAAGAGTTTTTAACTACTATTTCTAATCTTGAAATTGAAGGTTTAAATGCAAATATGAAAGGTAGAGAATTTTCATTATTTGCTACAAGGAAAAGAAAAGAAGAATTTGGCGAAAACTATTGTACAACATATTCTGCAACCTTTGCAGAACTTGCACAAGCTCAAAGACATAGAACAATTAGTTACGAAATGGCTATCCCATCTTCTTCTTCATACTATATTCCTAAGATAATTAGAAATACTGGCTTTGAAAATTTGTGGCTTAAAGATATTAACTCCTTAAGTCACCTATACCCACAGGGTATGTTAGTTACAATTAATGAAAGAGGAACTATCGAAAACTTTGTTCAAAAGTGTTTTGAGAGGTTATGTGGAAGCGCACAATTAGAAATAATGAACCAAACAAAGGCTACATTAGACAAGTATTTAGAAAATGTAAGAGATGAAAAAGAACTATATGAATATTTAGAAACATATTCAAAAGGTGCACGCTGTGTATTTCCAGGCTGGAGCTGTAACTTACCATGTATGTTTGGAGGCAAACATGCTATGGAAAGGATTATCTAAAAAAGTCACTACAAATGTAGTGGCTTTTTATTATACTTTATTTATTTTTATTTAATTTTTTTAATCATTTCACTGTTTTTATTATTATAATTAACTACTTAAGCTTATCAAACAATTCAAGTATTATATCTATTACTTTATCTACTTCTTTTTTTAATTCTTCTTCTTTGTATACAGCTAATTTCTTTTCTTCTATCATAGCAATTCTTTTTTCTTCTTCTAAAAATTTTACTACTTTTTTGACATCATCTCCTATTATTTTTATTTGTTTTATATTATTTGCTATATCTACAATGTTTTCTTCATATTTTGGTGTCTGTATATCATAGTTTTCATATAAGTAGTAATCAAACTTTTTAAAATCTTCTTGTTTTGCAATTGTTGATTCATCCTTTGTACAAAGTACTATATCATTATTATTATTTTTGTATCCTTTAACTTTCCTATTTTCATCATATACTAATTTTTCTTTAAACCATTTGTTAAAGTAATAATCCGTAATTAAATGACTATAGTATCCTAGTAGCATAGGATTATCTAATTTACCATCATATGTATTTAAAAAGTTAATATACGTAGGTATTCCATTATCATACTTATAATGGTTTAATAAGTGTGATGAAATATTAGAAACATCTGTTATTAGGTATCCAGATTGCAAATCTGGTAATATGTTTCCAAACAGAAATTCGTTTTTAGATATATCTTTTCTTTTTTTTAATATATTATTTGCAACTAGCAAATGTGTTCCCCATCTTGGCATTATAATTTCCTTCTATCTATTTTTTTAATTGTTATTTTTCTTTTAGGATTAGAAAAAGAATTATCATCTAATTTTTCTTCTAAATTATCATTTATATTATTTTCTATTTCTAATTCTTCTTCATATATTTTTTCTATTGTTATTTTGTAATATACAATATTTAAAATATTTTCTATCAGCTCTCCCCATTCAATAATACTTAAAGCTTTTCCTAAATACTCATCTCCTCCAATATCATAAAACTCCATACTGTCTGAAAGCCTATATACATCAAAGTGGTATATAGTTTTTTCATCATTTTCGTATTCGTTAATAATGGTAAAAGTTGGGCTAGATATCTGGTCTTCTAATCCATATTTTTCAAGTACACCTTCAGTAAACTTTGTCTTACCTGTACCTAAGTTACCTGTAAGTATTATTGTTGCATTAGAAGGTATTGCATCTAATATATCTTTAGCTATTTTCTTAGTTTCTTCTTCTGAGTTAGATATTAGTGAAATTTCTTTTCCTTTTTCTAAGTTTTCTTTTAATATCATATATCTTCCTTATCTATCTATAATTAATTATTATATATCTTTTTCTTATTTATTTTCTTTTTCTTTTTCTTTCTTCTTATCACCTTCAGGCTTATCTCCAGCCCCTACTATTGTTTCTTCTCCAAAGTATTTAGCAAGTAGTTCATCTGCCTTACTACTATTTCTTTTTAATATTATTCCCATATTATTCTCCTCTTACTATACAAAAATAATTATACTATATTTTGAAAAAATTAAAAAGGCCATTATTATTTAATGGCCTTAATATAATATTTATTGTTATTACTGTTATTGTTATTTTTTCATTAATTATATTTTTAAAATTTTTATTGGTTATATTCTTAAATTAGATAACATCTTCTAGCTTTTCAAATTTACCAGTTCTATTATTTTTCACTAATATTTCATTGTTTTCTTTAACAGATTTTAAAGTACTATTATCCTTTACTTCTCTTGTACCATCTCCAAAGAAACATATATTATATCTGTCACTTCCTTCTATTTTTTCTAAATAGAATAAATATGTCTTACCTTTTTCTAATACTACATCATCTTTTATTCTATCTGATATAATTAAGCTCTTTCTTTCTTCCTCTTTTATATTATTATATTCTGCATTATCTTCAAGTTTCTTTCTTGCGCTACTGCTACCTTTAATATATTCTTCAAATTTCATTTCACCACCGACTTTAGAAAACGCAATCTTTTCTCCTTCTTTTAAGTTACCGTTATATACTTTTAATACACTTATATTTCCTAAAGTCTTAATATGTGTTTCTTCTCCTGTTTTCTTGTCTACATTTTCTGTGCCAGTTATATCTTCTACTCTACCTAATATTACTTCTTTTTGGTATTTTCTTCTTACATCTTTTTTAGAGTAATCTACTGCTATATCTAAATCAGATATTAAATTAACTTTTTTTGTTTCAGTACTTTTTTTAATATCATTTTCTTTTTTCTCATTAATTTGAGCAATTTGTTTGTTTTTTCTATTTATATTATTCTTATTACTTGCAGCAAAGATTAATACCATAGTAATTGTAAAAATAAAAATTATAAATAATAATAATTTCTTTTTTTTCATCGTTTCCTCCTTTCCTATAAAATTATAGTAAGCAAATACTTGATGTTATTTTCATTGTATACCTTTTTAAAAATTAATCAATAATTTATTTCTATTCTTTTACCTTTCTCATCAAAAAAGACCATTTCTAAATGGCCCTTTCTTTTACATATTATATTTTCTTTTTTTCTATCTCTTTTAAAAGCATATCTATTACTTCTTCTACAGTATCTGTATTTACTGTACAACCTGCAGCATACTTATGTCCTCCACCATCGAAGTGTTCTGCTATATCGTCTACTGCAACATTATTACTTCTTAATGATATTTTGTATCCACCTTCTACTTGTCTTAAAAATACAGATATTTCTACACCTTCAATATTTTTACTAATGTTTACTATTGCTTCTGTATCTCCTGGTTTTCTTTTTACATATATATCATCATCATTTATTAAATATGTTATAGCTACCTTATCATCCAAATATAGTTTAACTCTAGATATTGCAAGCCTTTCAATTTCAAACTGTGTTTTAGTTTTATTAAATATTGCCCTATTAAATATCTTAGTAATGTCTATATTCATCTTTTTAGCAACAGATGCAATGTAGAAGGTATCTTCGTTTACTGCTGGAAATCTAAATCCACCTGTATCTGTAATTATACCTGTTAGTATACATTCCATTACATCTTTTGATATATCTAGCTCTACTCCTGTTAAAAATGAGTATAATATTTGTGTAGTTGAAGGTTCTGTTGGGTCGACTAAATTATAGTCTCCAAACATCCTATTTCTTTCATGGTGATCTATTACCATAACTTCATCTGCTTTTTCTAAAAGGTCTTTTCTTTTACCTAATCTATCAGGATCAGGTAAATCTAAAACTATCATAAGATCAAAGTTTAATTTAGTTTTTTCTTTTAACTGATCTAAAGATACTATATCATTAAAGCTTTTAAGATAGTTAAAGTTTTTTGCTACGTCATCTAAACATACATATACTTCTTTTCCACTATAATGGTTTAAAAGTGTATTGTACATTGCAAGTGATGAACTAATTGCATCACCATCTGGATCTACATGTGATGTAATTAGTATCTTATCTGCCTTTTTAATTGCTTCTATCATATCATCTATTAACATATTATTCCTCTATATCATTTCCATTATTTTCTTCATCATTTTTGCTATCATGTTTGCTGTCATTTAATTCATCTTCTCTTACTACTTCGTCTATTAC
>CAUPPN010000081.1:0-4747 GCA_963513115.1 uncultured Eubacteriales bacterium
AGGATATATATTTTTTGCAATAAATGGGTTTACACAAAAAGGATCAGCATTTATAGAAAGCGCTGTAAAAAATGGAGCAAAAGCTATAATATGTGAAAAAGAAGAAAGTGTAGAAGAAATATCTAAAAAATATAATGTAGTAGCATGTTCAAGTGAAAATGTAAGGAAGACACTTGCATTATGCGCAAAAAATTACTATGATGATCCATCTAAAGATATGTATGTAATAGGCATAACAGGAACAAAAGGTAAATCTACTACAACTTCTTTGATAAGAGATATATTAGTAAAAGATAAAGAGAAAGCATTACTTGTAGGAAGTATAGGTGGATATTTAAATTATGAAAAAATATCTAATAATACTAGAACAACTCCAGAAAGTTTTGAAATATTTAAAATGCTATCATATGCAAAGGAAAATGGAGCAAAATATGCAGTATTAGAGGTGTCATCACAATCGATGATAACAGAAAGAGTAACTGGTATATCTTTTGATATTACAGGATTTACAAATTTTTCAGAAGATCATATAAGCGAAATAGAACATCCAAACTTAGAGGCATATTTTAAAGCTAAAACAGATGCTGTATTACTTGCTAAAAAGAATATATTAAATGCAGATGATGAAATGGTAAATTCACTTAAAAATATGTTAGAAAAAAGAGGAAATACTGTAATTACAACAGGAATAGAAAATGATGCAAATGTATTTGCAGATAATATTGCATTAGAAAAAGATAAAAGTAATTTTGATATTTCAATTACAGGAAAAGAAATAGAAGAATATGCAATAGGTATACAATTATCAATACCAGGAATGTTTAATATATATAATTGCCTTATGGCAACAGCTGTTGCAAATGAAATTGGAATAGATACAGATATAATAGCTGAAACTTTTGAAAATGTTAAAGTTATGGGTAGGTTAGAACCCGTTGAAAATGACTTAGGCCTTACTATATTGCTAGACTATGCACACACTGCAAATTCATTAGAAAATGTATTAAAGACAATCAAACCAAATGTAAGAGGTAAATTAATATGTGCATGGGGTGTAGGAGGTAATAGAGACAAAGAAAAAAGACCAGTAATGGGAAGAATATCTGGTAAATATGCAGATTACACTATACTTATGTCAGATCAGGTAAGAAATGAAGATCCGCTTAAAATATTACAAGATATAGAAAAGGGATTAAAAGAAGTAACTGATAATTATGAAATAATAGTAGATAGAAGAGAAGGAATTAAAAAGGCAATACAAATGGCTACAAAAGAAGATGTAATAGTAATTCCTGGATTTGGACATGATATGTATCAAGAAATAGCTGGAGTAAAATATTATTTTAATGAAAGAGAAGTTATAAGAGATATTATATCTGAATTGAAAGGAAAATAATTTGAAAAAAGACAGAAAAGACAGTAATAAAAATAACAAAGAAAATATAAAAAAAGAAAAAATAGAAAAAATAGAAAAAACAAATGAAAAGAAAAGCGTCACAATGTATGAACTTAAAAGTATGTTACCAAAAAAAGGTAATTTAACAATGTACAAAAAAGATGAATTTGAAGAAGAAGATGATCCAGAATTTTTAAGCATCATAAATGGTTTGATAGAGGAACAAGAAGAGGAACTAAAAGAGTTTAATAGGTCTATTAAAAAAGAATGTGAAAATGGAAAAAAATTTGAAAAGCAAAAAAAAGAAAAACAATTAGAAAATATAGTATTATATGAAAAACTCGAAAAAGATTTGAAAAATATAGAATATGATAATGAACTAATAGAAAAACTAATTAATTTAGGCGACCCATATTTTGCAATACAAGTATTATTAGGGATAGAAGGTTATACTAAAAAAGAGATATTAAATAAAGAGTTTTTAGAAAATATATATGAATACTTAAATGGTTTAAAAGGAGAATAAATGAAAAATAGTAAATGGAATAATACATTTGAAGAATCATTTTTACATGCTAGTGAAGGATTAGATGATGCTTTACATCATGAAGATAATTTAAAGGTAGAAATTATAATTGCAATAATTACTCTTTTACTTTCACTATTTTTTAAGGTTACAAAAGGAGAGTTAATAATTATAATATTTTCTATGGCACTTGTTATGGTTACAGAATTAATTAATACAAGTATTGAAGCAGCAGTTGATACTTCAACTAATCATTACGACAAAAATGCAAAATATGCAAAAGATTTAGCGGCAGGTTCTGTAATATTTGCAACATCTTTTGCTGGAATTTGTGGATACCTGATATTTGCAGACAAAATCTATGCAGTTATTAAAAATTTGATAGAAAGTAATAATACAAATATACTTATAGGTGGAGCACTAGTAGTATTAATACCTATTTTAATAGCTTTTTCAATGCTAATTAGAAAGAAAAATGGGATAAGTATAATGTCTACATTAATTACTATTGCTCTTTTTGTAAGTACAGCAGTTTCAAATATGAAAATATTTTTAGTTTCATTAATATTACTACTTATAACAATATTATTACATAGGAAGTCACCTAAAAAAGATACAATAAACTATGTTATAAGAATGTATACAGGTGTTGCATTTGCTGTATTACTACTATGCTTCTATTTAATATATTTTTGCATATTACATTAATTAGATTAATTAAATTGTTATACATATATTGAAATTTTACTATTTAAAAATTACAATTTAGTTAAATAGTATATATAGTAAAATAGTATTTAAATAAAGGAGAACATATGAAGAAAGTTTTTAAAATACTTTTAGTAATAATAATATTATTAGCACTAGCTTGTGGAGGCTATTACTACTACAAGGTATATATGAAAAATAAAGGAAATGAAAAGACAGAAGTAGAAAAACCAGTAAAAAAAGAAGAAAAAAAGAAAGTTAAAATATATGATGAAAACTCAAAAGAAAGAAATGTAGCTGTAATGATAGACAATAATACACATGCATGGCCACATTCTGGAATAAATAGTGCTTATTGTATTTATGAAATGGAAGTAGAAGGTGGAGAAAGTAGATTAATGGCACTTTTCAAAAATAAAAAAGATATAGATAAAGTTGGACCAATAAGAAGTGCAAGACACTATTTCTTAAATTATGCATTAGAACATGATGCAATATATACACATATAGGTCAAAGCCCAAAGGCAGAAAGTGATCTTAGAACATTAAATATGGCAGATATTAATGGACAGTGGTATGATAGTATGAAGCCAAGAAACAATGCTAATAACAAAGAATTTTGGAGAGAAAAAAGTAAGGTAAGACCACATAATGCATATACAACAATTGCACATATTTTTGAAGCAGCAAAGGAAAGAAAATATAATATAGAAAGTGAAAAAGGACAGGTATTTAAATATTCAGTAGACCCTATAACTTTAGATAAAGAAACATCAAAAGCTGCAACTAAAATAACAGCAGGATATGCAGGTGGAACAAATAATAGGACAGTATTTAACTATGATGAAGAAAAAAAGGAATATACTAAAACTTCAAAGGGTGTAAAACAAGTTGATGAATTAACTAAAGAACCATATACTATTAAAAATTTAATAATACTTAAAGCAAATACTACACATATTGATGACAAAAGATTAGATGTTGCAAATGTTGGAACATTAGAAGGATATTATATTACAAATGGTAGAGCAGAAAAAATAACAGCTAAGAAAGAATCAAGGAGTGCTAAAACTAAATATTTTGATGAAACAGGTAAAGAAATAGTATTCAATGATGGAAGAACATATATAATGGTAATTAGAACTAATTACAATATCGGTATAGAAGGTGTAGAACCAGAAGAACCACAAAAAGAAGAAAAATCTAATGTTAAAGCAGAATAAAATATCAGAATAAAAAAGCAAATAATAATTAAAGAAAGTGAAAAATTAAAATGGAAGAAAAAATTAAAGAAGAAAAGAAAGGCAAACTATATGGCTTTTCTAAAGCTATGTGTGTAATCACTAAAATTTTTAGAGTAATTATGATTATATCATTAGTTGCAGTATCAATAGCGTTACTTTTAAGCCCTGTATATATAAACCAAATTGAGAAAAAAGATACAGAACAATATATAAGAGAATTACAAGATCAACTTAAGAATTATTCAATAACTGTAAAAAATGAAGCAAATGCTGAAGAAAATTATGAAATTAAAGGAAATGAATTAAGCAAAATATTTGGCGGAAAAGATATCTCTAAAATGGATACAAAAGAAATGCTTAAAAATTTAAAAGTTGTAACAATTACAGTTCTAATTTCAGCAATTATAGTACTTGCATGTATAATATGGATTACAAATAAGTTTATTGAATTCTTTAAAAATATTATGGAAGAAGAAAAAACAAAAGAAAATAATTTAGTAACATTAAAGAATGCAAATATATTAAAAGAGATATCAAAAAGATTATTAATTTTTCAAATTATGAAAATATTTATTGAAATAATTTATGTATGTTTAAATGAATTTAAGAGTTATACATTTGGATTTAGTTTAGAACCATTTTATGTATTAACATTTATATATATAATTGCATTAATATTTGAAAAAGAAGCTAAAAAAAGAGATACAATAATAGAAGAAGAAGTCATTAAAGAAGAAGTAGTAGAAGAAAATAATTAAAGAAAAAAGAATAAAATCGGAAAAATATATAATAAATATTATTAGAAAAGACAATCATTTGAGATTGTCTTTTATTTATTGTTTATACTTTATATTTATATTCATTCTTTATTAT
>CAUPPN010000082.1:0-4693 GCA_963513115.1 uncultured Eubacteriales bacterium
AAATAAATAAGATAATAGACAATATTGAAAATCAATTTGAAGAAGGCGAATACGTAGATATTGAAAAAATACAAGATGAAGTTGAAAAACAATTAATGGAAGTTAAAAAATATGACTTGGCTAAAAAATATATGCTATATAGAGAAAAAAGATCAATAATAAGACAATCAAATACTACAGATGAAAGTATATTAAGCCTAGTTAGAAACACAAATAAAGACTTAGCAGAAGAAAATAGCAATAAAAATTCAGTACTTGTTTCTACACAAAGAGATTTAATTGCAGGTGAGGTATCAAAAGATATAGTAGATAGAATTATGCTACCAGAGAGAATAGTAAATGCACATAATGAAGGAGCAATACACTTCCATGATAAGGACTATTTCATACAACCAATGTTTAATTGTTGCTTAATTAACATATCAGATATGTTAGATAATGGAACAGTTATGAATGGTAAATTAATTGAATCACCAAAAAGTTTCCAAGTTGCATGTACAGTAATGACTCAAATTATAGCAGCTGTTGCATCAAGCCAATATGGTGGACAATCTGTAGACATATCTGCACTAGGAAAATATTTAAGAAAAACATATGATAAGCATTATAAGAAATATTATGAACATAATATTGAAGATGGAAGACCTGAAGAAGAAGCCAAAAGAATTGCAAAAGAATTTGCAGAAATAAGAGAAAAAGAAGATTTAAAATCTGGTGTACAAACAATTCAATATCAAATAAATACACTAATGACAACTAATGGACAAAGCCCTTTTGTTACAATATTTATGCATGTAAAAGATGAAGACCCATATAAAAGAGAAACAGCTATGATCATAGAAGAAATATTAAGACAAAGATATGAAGGAATTAAAAATGAAGTTGGAGTATATGTAACACCAGCATTTCCTAAATTAATATATGTAATAGATGAAAACAATTGCCTAAAAGGTGGAGAATATGATTACTTAACAAAAGAAGCAATAAAATGTTCTTCAAGAAGATTATACCCAGACTATATCTCAGCTAAAAAAATGAGAGAAAACTATGAAGGAAATGTATTTAGTCCAATGGGATGTAGGTCATTTTTAGTACCATACAAAAATGAAAAAGGTGAATATCAATTTGAAGGAAGATTTAATCAAGGGGTTGTAAGTATAAATTTACCACAAATAGGAATAATAGCAGACGGAGATGAAGAAAAATTCTGGAAATTGTTAGATGAAAGATTAGAGCTTGTATATGATGCATTAATGTGTAGACACAATGCACTTAAAGGACAAACTTCAGATTATTCACCAATACACTGGCAATATGGTGCAATTGCAAGACTTAAAAAAGGTGAAAAAATTGATAAATATTTAATGGATGGATATTCAACATTATCACTTGGATATATTGGAGTATATGAAACTACAAAACTTATGACAGGTAAGAGTAATACAACTAAAGAAGGAAAAGAGTTTGCATTAAAACTTGTTAAATACTTAAAAGACACTGCAGCTAAGTGGAGAGAAAAAACAAATATAGCATTTTCATTATATGCAACACCTGCAGAATCACTATGCTATAGGTTTGCAAGAATAGACCAAGAAAAGTTTGGAAATATAAAGGATATAACAGATAAAGGATATTATACAAATTCATACCATGTAGATGTAAGAGAAAAGATATCAGCATTTGACAAATTAGCATTTGAAGCAGAATTCCAACCACTTTCAACTGGTGGATGTATATCATATGTAGAAATACCAAATATGGAAAAGAACTTAGAAGCATTAGAAGAATTAGTAAAATTCATATATGATAATGTACAATATGCAGAGTTTAATACAAAATCTGACTATTGCCAAGAATGTGGATTTACTGGTGAAATAATAATAAATGATGATAATGAATGGGAATGCCCAAATTGTGGAAATAAAGACCACGCAAAAATGAACGTAATTAGAAGAACATGTGGATACTTAGGTGAGAATTTCTGGAATGAAGGAAAAACAAAGGAAATAAAACAAAGAGTATTGCACCTATAATATAGGAGTATAGTTATGAAATATGCAAATATAAAAGAATATGATGTTGCAAATGGACCTGGAGTAAGAGTAAGCCTATTTGTATCAGGATGTAGACACCACTGCAAAGGTTGCTTTAATGAAGAAGCTTGGGACTTTAACTATGGTAAAGAATACACTAAAGAAACGGAAGATCATATAATAGAACTTTTGAAAAGAGATTATATTTCTGGAATAACATTTTTAGGAGGAGAACCGCTAGAGCCTGAAAACCAAGAAATGGTGGCTAAATTAGCTAAAAGAGTTAGAAAAGAATTACCAGAAAAAAGTATATGGTGTTTTACAGGTTATAGGTTTGATAATGATGTAATGAAAAAAATGTATAAATTTTTACCATACACAAAGGACATAATTAAAAATGTTGATGTAATAATAGATGGTAAGTTTATGGAAGATAAATACAATCCAAGTTTAAGATTTAGAGGATCAGAAAACCAAAGGCTAATTGATGTTAAAAGTAGTTTAGAAAATGATAATGTAGAGCTATTAAAACTAGAATATGGAATATAATATATACAAACAAAGAAAAAAGAAAAATATACATTATATAGCAGGAATTAAAGTAATTAGTTCCTGCTTTTAAATTGGATTAATAGATGGCAAAGTGAAATAAGTAAAATATAGGTATAGAAAGAAGTAAAATTGAAAAAAATATTTTTAAAATTTTAAAGCTTAAAATACATGAATTTAAACACTGTATCAATAACATTTTAAATTGACATTGCATGTCATATATAATAATCTATTAGTAGAAAAAATAATTTGAAATAAACATGTAATTAATTGAATAATCAAATATTTAATTAATCAATTAATATATTATAATATTATAAAAATAATGGATAGTATAAGGTTTGGAGAAGATAGAATATATGGATAAAAAAAGAGAAGAATACAAAAAATATATGGAGCAATTTAATAATTTTGACCCAGAAAAAACAGTGTATGGTAATAGGAATAGGGAAACATATTTTGATTTTCCAACATTTAAAACATTAAAAGAATTATTAGAATATACTGAAAAAAAGTATGCACAAAATATTGCATATGTAGTAAAAGGAAAAGGCAAAGAATATAGTAATAGATATGAAAATGATATTAAAAAAGCAAAATTAAATGTATCTGAAAAAGAATATGATAATTATACTGCAATAAAATATATTGAGTTGGCAGATAATATAAGAATGCTAGGTGCAAATCTTTTAAGAAGAGGCTATGGAAATGATAAGAGAGTCGCAATAATTTCAAATAATAATTATGAATGGTATGTAGCACATTTAGCTTCACTTTTTGTAGGTGATATTAATATACCATTAGATAAATCACTGCCAAAAATAGATGTAATAAGTTGCTTAAAAAGATCAGAGGCTGAGACCGTTTTTTGTGATAAAAAACACAAAAAAATTATAGATGAAATATTAAAAGAAAATATTGAAGGTATTTGTGTAAAAGAAATATATCTTTTAGAATATGTTGAAAAAAACGAAAATAATGAAAGATCAAATGAAAAAACAGAAACAATATATGATTTAATAGATGAAGAAAAAGAACAAATTAAAAATAAAAAAGATAATACATATATTGAAAAATATAATAATTTAGAACAAGACCCATATAAGCCTTCAATATTTCTATTTACTTCTGGAACAACTGCAGAATCAAAAATTGTAATGCTTACACAATATAGTATTGTTTCTAATATGTGCGATATGGTAAAAGTTGAAGAAATGTTTGAAGAAGATACTAATATAGCGTTCTTGCCATACCATCACACATTTGGTGGTGGAGCTCAATTATTTGCATATTCTATGGGAATGAAAACAGTTTTTGTAGATGGACTAAGATATGTAAAGAAAAATATGAAAGAATATAATGTTTCATTATTTGTAGGGGTACCACAGATACTAGAAGGAATATATTCTGCATTGATGAAAGAAATTAAAAAGCAAAAAAAAGAAAAACAATTTAAATTTGCAATTAAAATAAGTAATTTTTTAAGAAAAATAGGAATAGATGTAAGAAGAAAAATATTTAAAAGCATTATTTCTAATTTAGGAAATTTAAGAACTGTAATTAACGGAGGGGCGGCTATTGCACCAGAGGTTGTAGAATTGTTTGAAGAAATAGGAGTTACATCAATACAGGGTTATGGATTAACTGAAACATCACCTGTAATTAGTGCTGAAAATTACAAAAAAAGAAAACCAGGATCTGTAGGAGTACCAATGCCAAGAGTAGATATACAAATAGTAAATCCGGATGAAGATGGTATAGGTGAAATAATAGCAAATACTCCAGGAAGAATGGTAGGATACTATAATAATGAAGAAGCAACAAATGAAGCAATAAAAGATGGCTGGTTCTATACAGGTGATTTAGGATATATAGATGAAGATGGATACCTTTTCATTACTGGAAGAAAGAAAAATGTAATTGTACTTCAAAATGGTAAAAATGTATTTCCTGAAGAAATAGAACTTAGAATACAACCATTAGAATTAGTAGAAGAATGCTTTGTATTTGGATTCCCAAAAGATGGAAATGAGATAGTAACTTTAAGAGTTAAATATAATGATGAAGTAATAAAAGAAAAATATGCAGATAAGACTGAAGAAGAAATA
>CAUPPN010000083.1:0-4556 GCA_963513115.1 uncultured Eubacteriales bacterium
CATCATTTTTGCAACTTTTATTTTCTATATTATATACATTATACTTTTCTAAAAATATTTTTCCTATATTATTATTAACTTTTTTAGAATAATCTTCTAATGAGTTTTTAATTAATTTAATATCATTTTCTACTAATATATTTGAACAATCAAAATATATAGTAAGTAACATATAGCTAGGTATATCATATGATATATCAAAGCTATTTGTCATGATATATTGTATTTGTTGCATTTTGTATAGCATTGAATCTAATAATATATGATATGTGTATTGTATATTATCTTTTTTATTTCCATTATCATTATCATTTCCATAATTATTATTTAAGTCATATATTGTATATATTATTTCTTTAATTTTCTTACTATCACATTTATTATCTTTTAATATCTTTAAATCAGGTATTAGATAATATATATTTACCTTCATATTTGTATTAGTTTCATTTAGCTTTTCATTAAATATATTGTATATTTTTTCATTTGCCATTTTAATATATTCTTGTACATTAGATATATCTTCAGGTATATAGCAAATTATTTTGTCATACATTATTTTTCTTTTTGTCATATTATCTTGTTTTTTTCCTTGTCTTTTTTTCTTCTATTATCTTTTAATATTATTCATTTAATTTAAGCTTTTTATCTAGGTAATCACATAATGCAGATATTTCTATTCTGTCTTGTTCCATTGTGTCTCTATCTCTTACTGTTACCATATTATCTTCTAATGTATCAAAGTCTACTGTTACACAGTATGGTGTTCCTATTTCGTCTTGTCTCCTATATCTTTTTCCTATGCTTGCTGTTTCGTCATATGTTGTCATAAACTTATCTGCTACCATAGCATATACTTCATCTGCTTTTTCACCTAGTTTTTTAGATAGTGGTAATACTGCTACTTTGTATGGCGCAAGTCTTCTATCTAGTTTTAATACTGTTCTTGTATCACCATTTTCTAATTCTTCTTCATTATATGCATCACATAGTAGTGCTAAAAGTACCCTATCACATCCTACTGATGGTTCTATTACATGTGGTATAAATTCTGTTCCATCTTCTCTTCTAACTTTCATGCTTTCTTTTGATGCATTTTCGTGTTGTGTTAAATCATAGTTTGTCCTATTTGCAACACCCCATAGTTCTCCCCATCCAAATGGAAATAGGTATTCAATGTCTGCTGTACCTGCACTATAGTGTGATAATTCTTCTTTAGTATGATTTCTGAAACGTATATTTTCTTCTGTCATATTATGATCTAATAACCAGTCTTTACAATACTTTTTCCAGTATTCAAACCAATCTTTTCCATCTTCAGGATCAAAGAAAAACTCAAGTTCCATTTGTTCAAATTCTCTTGTTCTAAATATGAAATTACCTGGTGTTATTTCATTTCTAAATGCCTTACCAATTTGTGCAATTCCCATTGGTAGTTTTCTTCTAGTTGATCTTAGTGTATTTTTGAAATTAACAAATATACCTTGTGCTGTTTCTGGTCTTAGATATATCTCAGATGTGCTATCTTCTGTTACACCTTGAAATGTTTTAAACATAAGATTAAATTTTCTAATTTCTGTATAATTTAATTTTCCACAATTAGGGCATACTATATTATTGTCTATAATATATTTTTGCATCTTATCAAAAGACCAACCATCTGCTACACCGTCAATCCCATTTTGAAACATATATTCTTCTATTAACTTATCTGCTCTGTGTCTTGTATTACATTCCTTACAATCCATTAATGGATCTGAAAAGTTTGAAAGATGTCCTGATGCTTTCCAAACTTCTGGATTCATTAATATTGCAGCATCTAGTCCAACATTGTACTTACATTTTTGTACAAATGCCTTATGCCATTCTTCTTTTACATTATTTTTAATTTCTACACCTAGTGGACCAAAATCCCAAGTATTTGATAATCCACCATATATTTCAGATCCTGGAAATATTATTCCTCTTTCCTTACAAAATCCTACTATTTTTTCCATATTGTTTATCATATTTTTTTACTCCATATCCTATCATTTTTATACATATATCTTATCATATAATAGTATTAATGTAAAAAGATATATTATATTTCAATAATAATATTATGTATATTCATTACATATCATTTTGTAATATTTTTATATAAAAGCATCAATTTTTTCCTATAAATAAACAAACTCAATTTTAACAAAAGTATTACATTAAATTACATAAAATAGTTAAAAAATGTGGATAAAGTCTTAAAAATGTGTATAACTTTGTGGATAACTCCATTTTAAACCTATTATTTTTTTATTTTTTTGGTAAACTAATTATTTAATTTGTATAATTATTATGTATAATTATTATTCTATATTTGATAGATAATTTAAGAAAAGGAAAATTTAAATTAAAATAAGAAACAAAAGAACAAATAATAATAAAAAATGAACCCCCCATTATTATACTTTTATCTAATAATTTAGGCTCATTTTAAATATAGTTAAATATTAATATATTTTCTATCTTTCTAATTCATCATCATCGCTTCTAGACAATTCATTACCTAGTATTTCATAATTTGTATTTTGTATTTTTTCATCCATTTGTTCTACTATGCTTTTATTTTCTTCTTTACTATCTTCTTGTTCTTTTTCTTCTTCTTTTATTTGCTCTTCTTCTAACTTCTTGTCTTCATTTAAAAGTTCTTTTTGTAACTCAAATCTTGCTTCTATTTCTACTATTTCTTCAATAGCGATCTTTGCTTTTTCTAACATATCTTCATCTAATGTTTCTACAAGTATTTTTTTATCTGTTAAATCTAAACCAGTATTTTCTAGACTTTCCATTTGTTTTTTTATAAATATTTTGTTAATTTCATCTTCTTCTTGATCTAATTTGTTTTCTAAATCATTATACATATCTCTTACTATATGTCTTGTTTCTGCTGTACATAGTTTACCTTTTTGTGCAGTTATTTTTTCTAAAATTACTTGTAACATAGTTGCTTTATCTATTTCTTTTTCTAATTTTTCTTTTTCTTCTTTATAATTATTTAAATTTTCTTCTACTTCTTTTATTTCATTATAATTTTTGTCATATTTATTTCTATATTTTTCTTCTTCTTCGTCTATTTTCTTTTCTTTAGGTTGATTATTATTTTGTTTTTCTTCTTGTTTATCTTCTTTTGTAGAATCTTTTTCAGTATATCTAAATCTTTTACCATTTTCATACCAATCAAATGAAAATCTATTTTGTTCTTCAAGTTCTTTTTCTGATTTTTCTTTATTAATTTCTTCTTCGAATTTAAGCAAATCATTATCTTCTTGTATCTTTTCTCTATTTCTTTCATAAATACCTACAGTAGATATAGCTTTTAATAGAGAATTTTTTTCTTCTGAATATTCATCTTTTTCAATATCTATTCTTGTCTTTTTTACATTTTTATCATACTTATTAATTATTTCACTATTTTTTTTATATTTATCTACTTTTATTTCTTCATTTTCATCTTCTGTAATACATAGCTCTATCTTATTTTCAGCTATATATTCTTGTATTTCTTCTAAACATTCTTTTAATCTTTCATCATAATCTGCTTCTGTACTTCCAATTGATGTATTTCTATAGTTTTCTTGCTCAATATCTAATTTAATATCTTCAATCTCATCTGACTTATCCTCTGGTGCATTATTTGCAAAGCTTTTAAGTTCAAGTAATTCAATCTTTAATTTTATATCTTCTACTTCAAATTGTATGTCTTCTTTATGTTTTAAAAGTAGTTCTTTTTCTTGGTTTGATATATTCTTATCATTTATTTTTTCTTCTATTTGATCTAACTCATTTTGTAGCTTTTCTTTTTTATCATTTGCAGAATTAAGCTCATCTGTCATAATAATATCTGGATTTTCAATATATTCATCATATTCTTTTTGGTCTTCTTTTAATAGTTCTTGATCTTCTTTTAATTTAAAAGTTTCAGAAAAATCATTGTAATATGCATTCCAGATATTATTATATTTACTTATTAATTTTTCAAGCTTTTTTATATATTCTTCTTTTCCTATTTTTTCTTCTTTTAATTCTTTTTCCAATTTGCACCTCATTTATTGATCAAATAATTAGTTAAATATTATATGTCCCTTTGATCATTTTCTTGTTCTTTTTCTTGATTTTCTTTATTAATTTCCTTATTGATATATTTTCCACTTTCTATATCATCTATACTTTTTGATATGAATGTGTCTATATTTTTTTGGGCACTGACATTTGCCTCTATTTCTTTTTTTATTTGATCATATTCTTCTTTTGCTTTTTCAAATATATTTTTATCATTATTATTATTTATATTGTGATTATTATTACTATTACTGTTATTGTTATTAGATTCATTTTCTTTTGAATCTTTATTTTTTTTGTTTCTACCACCAAAATTCAAAATTTTAGATATATCTATTCTTCCCTTTTTATCAACTGTATCGTTTTCTATATTTTCATTTTCTTGTTCTTTTTCATTTTCTATTTTATTACTATTTGGAATTATAACAGTTTCTTGATTATTATTTTTTATATTGTCA
>CAUPPN010000084.1:0-4471 GCA_963513115.1 uncultured Eubacteriales bacterium
GAAAAATATATGCAATTAATAGAAAATGATGTAATAACAATAAATACAAAATTAGATATAACATTATTAAATCTTAAAGATGAATATATTGTAAAATACTTAAAAAATATAATTAAATTAAATAAAGAAAATATAGAATATACATATGATATATTATCATATATTAATAATGACTATGTAAAGATAGAAATGCTACTTGAAATTATAGAAGAAAATGAAAAAGAAAGTTTAACTATATTAAATGATTGCAAATTAGATACAATCTTCTATAATTCTAGAATAAAATTAAATGATATAACAATCTTAAAAATTATTGAATTAACACCAAAAATACAAAGCATAAATGAAAAAAGATTGCTATACACATTATATAGTTTGCTATCTGAAAAAGACCTACAAAAATATGGCAAGGAACTATTTGAAGGTTATGTACTCGAAGATATAAATACATATGTTTCTAAGTATAATAAAATAAAAAAAGATGAACAATTTAGAAAATCAGAAAATATAATAGATAAAAAAGATATACATTTTGATATATCAATGCAAGTATCAGGCGGACTTCCTGTAAGTATGATAACATATTTGAAAAAGTATATGTTTAATATTGATAATGATTATATTGCTAATGATAATTATAAAATAGTAAATGAACAAAATACAGCTGATTTAAAAGCAACAGCAAGTGAAAAAATTGAAGATAGAATAAAAATTATTGAAGATAAAAGCGTTGTAAATGGCAAGAAAATAATAATTAAAAACATTTCAACTTCTAATACTGATATTGAAATATTAGATAATATATTAGCTTTTCTAAGATATACTAAAAGTAACACATCATATGATTCACTTTTGAAAATAGATATAAGCACTAAATATATTGATGATCCATCAATATATGAAAATTTAATAAACGAGTGGAAATTAAATAAGAATATAATACCTAAAATGTTATATTATAATAATGAACATGAATCAAAAGAAGTAAGAGAATATAATAAAAAGGGATTTGATATTATAGAAGAAAGAAATGCATTATATAATATCAAAGATGAAGAAGACATATATAAACTACAAAATGAAATAATAAGAGATAATATATATAATAAAGAAAATATTAATTTTTTGAATATTTTAAATGAAGAAAATAAAAAAAGCATAACATTTAATATATATAATTATAGTTTAGAATATAATAAGTTTATGTATAATTTGATATACTATATTAAGATTTTTGAAACCGCTATATTAATAGAAGAAAATGAAATATTAACAAAAAAGTTTGATCAAATGTTAAAAGAAGAATCTGATATAGAAAGAGCAAAAATATTATTAGATATAATGTTTCAAAATGAAAAAGCAATAAGTATTTTAATGTTAAATAAAGACAGTAATAATTTTAAAATGGTATACTATAATAATTATATGAGCAATGGTCAAAATATAAAATTGGAAAGAGAGTATTTAGAAAATATTAAAAATACAGAAAAAAGCTATAGCAATATAGATGATACCAATAATATTAAATATTTTGATAAAAATGATTATAGAAGTATAAATGAAAAATTAAGAAAAATTAAGAAAGTATTAATAGCAAAAAAATAAAATCATAGATAAAAAGCTATGACCAAATATTGAATAATTAATTATAATTTGCTATAATATCTGTGTTTAAAAGAGGTAAAAATTGAGCAAAAAAAATAAGAAAAAGAAAAAGGGAAAAGGATGGTCTATTTTTCTATTTATTATAATAATACTAGTAAGTTTTCTACTATTTTTCTATGTGAAAGTAGAAAGAAATGGTGGAGGTATTAGAGGATTAATATATACAATATTTCAAGGAGAAAGAATAGATCCTAGTGAATTAAAACCAATATATTCTGTAATATTAGGAACAAATGAAGATAATACTGATACAATATTACTTGCAGGATATAATCCTAAAACAAAAGAAGCATCACTACTTTCAATACCAAGAGATACATTTGTTGGAAATAATATAAAAAATGGTAAGGCAAAAGATAAGCTAAATTCAGTATATAGGATTGCAGGACCACAAAAGGTTTTAAAAGAAATAAGTGAACTTGTTGGTTTTGATGTAGATAATTATGTTATTGTAGATACTGAAGGATTAGTTAAAATAGTTGATGCAATAGGTGGAGTATATTATGATGTTCCAATTGATATGAATTATCATGATTCATCACAAAAATTATCAATTGAATTAAAAAAAGGATATCAAAAATTAAATGGTAAACAAGCAGAAGGATTAGTTAGATTTAGACACAATGATGATGGATCAACATACCCATATAGTTATGGTGTAGAAGATCATGGAAGAAATAAGACACAAAGAAATTTCATAAAAGAAATGTCTAAACAATTATTACAAGCTAAAAATATTACAAAAATAAATACAATAGCAAGAGTTGTAAGAGAAAATGTTAAAACTAATTTAACAGAAGATGAAATAAGAAAATATGTGCCATTCCTATTAGATTTAAATATGGAAGATATAAAACAAGGAATTGTACCAGGAAAAGATGTAAACACAACAGCATGGTTCTTTTTACCAGATGAAAAAAAGTTAAAAGAAATTATTTATGATCTTTTTGTATTTAAAGATGACCCAAGAAAATATGACTTTCAACCATTAAAAGAAGAAAAAACAGAAGTTGAAAAAACTGTAGATGCAATGATTGAAAAGAAAGATATTAAAAAAATGGGCGAACTAATTAAAATGAAAAAAGAAAATAAGTTGAATTAAATTAAATTAAAAATAAAACTAAGAGTTTAATTGAATTTAATTTAATAAAATAAAAATGAATTGAATATATTAAAAAGATGGGGAATTATTCCTCATCTTTTTAAATTATTAGCTATATATAAGATGTAATTTAATAATTTTAAATAATAATAATAATTAATAATTAATTATCAATTATTAATTAAAAAGTCTATTGAAATCATTTGATAATTTTAAAAATGCAGGAATTGCAACCTTACTTAAAGGAAGATTAGATATGTTATTAGAAGCAAAATCATTTGTTTTATCAATTAATTCCTTAGTTAATGCAAACCTTTCATCATTTGTTTTTGTATTAAATACAGCAATATAATATGGCATATTTTGTATATATACTTTAGTAATTAAACAATATCCACTTTCAGTTGTATAACCCGTTTTTAAGCCAACAACATTTGGATTATAGAAAGGTGAATTATTATTTAAAAATAAGTTTGTTGAATGTATTTTAAAACTCTTTTTTTCACCATTTGATGAAATATATGGTATATCACAATCAGATATTTTAGTTATATCTTCAATATTTGTATATTTATTACCAAAAATAGCAACAATGATTTGATCAGTTGCAGTTGTATAATGGTTTTCATCAAATAATCCATAAGGATTTGTATAATTTGTATTTGTTATATTTAATATTTTAAATAGGCATGTATATATATTCTCATTTTCAGAAAATTCTACATTTTTGCTTTTAAGCTTTTCATCAATTAATCTTTTAAGTGTTTTAGTAGAATCATTTGCTGACATGATTAATGAAGATTTAAGAAGATTAGCAATTGTAATCTTATCACCAGGTTTAAGAACTGTAGCTATATAACCTTCAGGAATATCCTTATCTTCTTTAGTAATTTCAATTACATCATTTAAATTATCTTTGAAAACCATACTTGCAATTATATCTGTAGTTAGCTTTGTAATACTCGCAGGATAAACCTTTTTTTCTGGTTCTTTTGCAGCTAGTATATTTAAATTATCACCTTTTACAATAATATAGGAACTATTAGAATGATTTTTATCAACTTCTGCTATTGCTTTTAAATATTCATTATATTTATATGTATCAGCTATACTTGGTCTTATTATATTTATAGGCTTTATAATATTTTCTTTAGAGAAATCATTATAATTGTTTCTATAGAATAAATATATAAAAATAGACAGGAAAAAAAATAATGCTAAAAATACCTTTTTCTTATTTAACTTCTTTTTTACATTGTCGTTTTTAACATTTCCTTTTGAACTATTACTATTTTTTTTACCATAGTTGTTTTTGCTATTATATATTGTGCTCAAAATATCTCCTAACTTTAATTTTTAACTTAAATACTATAGCAATTATATATATTTTTAGCAAATAAAACAATAAATAGTAACAATAACAACAACATAATTAAGAGAAATATATAAAAAATGAAAATAAAAAATACCAATTAATGAATAATAAAAAGAATTAATACAAGGAGAGAATATGTTTGAAAGAATAAAAGAAAAATTAATGGAAATAGATAAAGAATATATAGTAATAGGCGTGATATTAGTTACTATACTGACATATATAATAATAACTGGCAAAGCAGATAAAAAAGATGCAGAAGAGCAAAATAATGAAAGCAAGTTAAATGAAGATAATGGAATAATAAAAATTGAAAAAGAAGATTTAGA
>CAUPPN010000085.1:0-4313 GCA_963513115.1 uncultured Eubacteriales bacterium
GTAGTATTAATACTACCGCATTGTTGTTCTTAAAGGATATTGTTTATTTTTCAATGTACTTTATATTACAAAAAAATTACAGTCTCATATATTTATTGTCTTTTCTAGTCATTTATTTTCTCCGTTTTTTTGACTGTAAACTTATTATATATGAGATCTGTATATCTGTCAACACTTTTTTAAAACTTTTTTTAAAAAGAGTGTATTTTTATTAAAACACACTCTTTTTAAACTAAATTATTCCTTACTCCTATATAGCATTTGTCCATTTTTTGCTGATATATAATATTTATTATTTTCCCTATCTTTAAATACATATGCTCTTTCAACTTCATTTTCAGGATTATTTTCTTTTGCCATTATTTCATTTAATAATAATTGTATATTTTCATTCATATAATTATCATCTTTTCCTAAATACTCTTTTAACTTATCCTTTGCTTCATATATATTTAATTTCAACTCTTTATCATAATCTACTTCCATACTTTCTATCTGTAATGGCATTCCTTTTACATTACTATATGTTATAACTATTTTTTCATAAGGATTAATCAATCCTTCTTTTGTTCCATTATCATATTTTCTATTTAAAACGACTTTTAACTTGTCCTGTCCTTCTTCTTCTAATGTTGTTTTAATATAGTTTTTATATCTTTCTTTTTTTGAAAGTTTTGAAACTATATCCATACTATATTCCACTATTTTTTCTTCTTTTTCTTGTAATTGCTTGTTTATTTCTACTAAATCTTTTTCCAAACTTTCTTTTTTCTTATAGTTACTTTCTAATGTGTTTTCAATTTTATTTTTTTCTTCATTTTTAGTTTCTTTTTCTGCTTCGGAAATTCCTTCTAAATTTTTTTCAAAATTCTTTTTTTCTTCTTCACCTTTTTTAATTTCTGCTATTGTTTTTTCCAGCTTTTCGCTTTCTAGTTTTTTATTTCTACTTGCAATTGAATATTCATCAAATAGCTTTATTTTTTCCTGACTTAAATCACTTGTCTTAACAACTGCAGGAGAAACAAGCCTTATATAGTATGGAATTTCCTTTTGCTTATATTTTCTGTATTCTAATAATGTATCATTTATTATAACTTCATCATTCGTTTCAATCTTATTATAATTTTCGCCTTTTGTTTTATATATATCATTTTCAAATTCCGTAAATAAATGTTCATCTGCATTTTTAATTTTTTCATAAATATTATTAGTTACTTCTACATATAACATATATGATAATATACTAAAAATCACAATTGAAATTAAAATTTTAAATACCTTTTGTCTATTTGTTTCCATACATTTTCCTTTTCGTCTTTTCTATTTAGATTTTTAAACTTTTTTATTTTTTAAATTTCTATTTTATATATTTTAATTATAGTATAACAAGAAACACAATTTCAAGACTAATTACTTTCTATAACTAGTATTAATTATATGAAAAAATTATATAAAAAAAGAATAAGATTTTATCTTATTCTTTTTTGGTCTATTTTAATTATTTACTTTCATAAACACTTACTTGTTTTTTATCTCTACCTTTTCTTTCAAACTTAACTTGTCCATCTATTAATGCAAATAAAGTATCATCTTTACCTTTACCAACATTATTTCCTGGATGATATTTAGTTCCTCTTTGTCTTATTATGATATTACCAGCTTTTACTTTTTGGTTATCATTCTTTTTAAGACCTAGTCTTTTAGAGATACTATCGCGACCATTTTTTACACTTCCTTGACCCTTCTTATGTGCCACTTTTAATTACCTCTTTTCCTCAAAATTTCTATAATAATTATATAAATTATTTAGATTCTTTTTTTGTTTCTTTTTCTTTTTTACTTTCAGCAGTCTTTTCTTTCTTAGCTGATGCAGAAATCTTAGTTATTTCAACTTTAGTATATTGTTGTCTATGTCCTCTAACTTTTCTTATATTCTTTTTAGGTTTATATTTGAATACTCTAAGTTTCTTTCCTTTAACATCACTTATTACTTTTCCTTCAACTACTGCACCATCAATATATGGTGTACCAATATCAGTTTTCTTGTCAGAGATTAATACAACTTTATCAAATTTTACTTTTTTTCCTTCTTCAATATCTAATTTGTCAAAGTATATTGTTTCTCCTTCTTCTACCTTATATTGTCTTCCACATGCTTCTATTATTGCATACATTATAAGACAACCTCCTTTTCGTATACTCTGCTAACCTCTTAATTTAAGGTATCTTATTTAAAAGATTTTCAAAACCTTGATTAAGCAACTTACGCATAATTAGGATTATAGCATTATATGCTTTATTTTGTCAACTGTTTTTCTATCTTTTATTTTTTTATTTTCTATATTTTTTGTTTTTTTGTTTTTTTGTTTTTAGTTTTCAGTTTTTTTATTTTATTATTCTTTATTTATTTTAAGAATATCAAAGTCATAATCATTTTCATGTATGAAATATATTATTTTTTCATTTTCTTCTTTTTGCTTTATTTCAGGATTTTCTTTTTCTAAAGTTTTTGCTATTCCTTCTTCATTTTTTTCTATAATTTCTATTTTATTATTTTCATATTTTATAAATTTTAATTTTTCTTTTGAATTTAATATATCATATATCTTTAATTTATAATTTTCTTTTTTTGATATTTTATCTAATAATTTTTCAAAATTTGCAAATACATCTACTTTTCCATCAATATTTCTTATTTCATCTATTTTTTCAGATACTATTTCATTTAATTTTTCTTCTTCAGTTTTTTCAGCTGGTTTTTCTTCTTCTAATTTCTTTTCTTTTTCTTCTCTTGCATTATTTAATTCTTCTTTAGTATCTTCTTTTTCTTTTGCAAGCTTTTCATATTCTTTTTCATCTTCTTTAAAATCAGTAAACCATAATCCTTTTTTTACAATCATATCGTGCTTATTTTTATATGTATATAACTTATAACCAAGTCCTACATATTTGGCTCCATCTGTTAGATTTTTTTCATTTTTCTTAATTGAAAATACAGGTGTTTTCGCCTCTTTAACTAAACTAGTATCTATAATACAAAAAACTGTTCCTAGTATAATTAATGTTATTATTAGTCCTAATAAGGATTTCAAAAATCTTTTCATTTTTCCTCCAATTGTTAAACAATTAACTAATTGTATATTAGCATATTTATTTTTTTTCTTCAATTTATCTTATAAATATACATAAAAAATATATAAAAGAGCAAGCAATTATCGCTTGCTCTTTTAATTATATTTTATAAATTTTTCTATAAATTAATTTTAAATTGTTAATTATTATATAGTTATCTTTTTTATTTTATATTCAACTATTCCAACTGGTGCTTCTACTTGTACAATATCTCCAAATTTTGATCCTAAAAGTGATTTAGCAATTGGTGATTGATTAGAAATTTTTCCTTCAAGTATATTTGTTTCTGCTGTTCCAACTATTGTATATCTTTGTTCTTTGTTTGAAGATATATTAGTTATATATACAGTACTTCCTACTTGAACTATTTCTGTATTCATATTTGATTCATCAATTATCTTAGCTTCTTTTAATGTTTCTTCTAAACTTGCTATTTCTCTTTCATTATTTTCTTGTGCTGTTTTAGCTTCATCATATTCAGAGTTTTCAGATAAATCACCATATGATTTTGCTACTTTAATTTTTTCAGCTATTTCATCTCTTAGTACTGTTCTTCTATGTACTAATTCATCATTTAATTTATTGTATCCTTCTTGTGTTAAATATACTTCTTTTTCTTCCATTTTATTTACCTCATTTATTTCATCTGTTTTTTTATAGTTTGTTCCTTTATATTTACTATAGTATAGAAATGTTTTTGTTGCATTTTGTTCTTTAGTTAAATCTCTATGACTATTATATTCTCTTGTTGAATTATAGCCACCACCTATCACTAGTCCGTTAGTAAGTGATTTAGCTTTATTTACATTTCCTTTTCTATCATCTATACTTTTTTCCATAATATCTAATTTATCGCCTATTTCTTTTTGTTTTTTTCTTAGATATTCTATTTTTTTTTGATTTCTATCATTTTTTTTATTATTTAGACCATATTGCTGCCTTTTTTTAGTATATTCTAAAAAACTATTTGTACTATTTTTTTCATTTTCATTATCATTTCTGTTCATTATCATTATTATTGCCTTTCAAAATATATTCCATCTATATAGTCTTTAGTACATAATGGTATTATTACACTATTAATAACTTTTTGCAAGTCTTATTTTTGTAATTATTAACCATTATTTGCATTTGAAGATATTATATCTTGCAAGTATTTAACGTCTGTTTCATCTAATCTA
>CAUPPN010000086.1:0-4154 GCA_963513115.1 uncultured Eubacteriales bacterium
TTAAGTCTTCTTTTTCAGCTTCTAATGCTTTATTAGCTTCTTTTAAGTCAGCTATTTCTTTATCTTTTGATGCAACCAAATCTTTTTCGTCTTGTAATTCTTTTTCTAATGCGCTTATCTTTTTATTGTTTTGTTCTATTTGTTTTGCTTTTTCTGCATTATCTACTTTTAAATTTGTAATTTCATTTAATGCATTTAAATATTTAACTAATATATCTATTCCAAGTTCACGTTGTGAATTTATTATATTTAATAATTGTTTAATATTATCATTTAATCTTCCAATTTCTTTTGCATTTGCATCTCTTTCTACTGTTAGTTTTGCAATTTCTTTTTCTAATTCTTTTATTCTTTCGTCGTTTGCGTCTTTACCATTCTTATAGTCTTCATTTTCTTTTTTAAGTCTATCTATTTCATCTTGTTTTTCTTGTACTTGCTTGTCTAATTTATCTTTTTCTGTTGTTAATTTTTTATTATTTTCTTCTAATTTTTTATTTTTATCTTGTTCATTCTTTAAATCATCTTTTGCATCATCTACTTCTTTTTGTTTTTCTTTTAATTGGTTTTCTTTACCAGTTAATTGTTTTTGTAAATCTATGTTTTTATTCATAAGTTTATTTATTTGGTCATTAGCAACATTTAATAATTTAATTAATTCTGCTATTCTTTGTTCATTTGCTTCATTTTTTGCTGTTTCTTTAGCTAATTCATCTGCTATTTTTTGTCTTTCTTTCTTTTCATCTTCTAATTCTTTTTCTGCTTTTTCTTTTGCTTTATTTGCATTTGCTAATTCGTCTTCTTTGTCTTTAACTTGTTTTTTTAAGTCTTCATTTGATTTATTAGCTTCATCTAGGTCTTTTTTTAGATCTTTTATTATCTTTTCTAATCCTTTAATTTTTCCTTCTAAATCTTCAATATCTTTTTCTTTGTCAGCAACTTTTTCTTTTTGTTCTTGTACTTCTTTTTCTGCTTCTGCTTTAGCTGCTTTTTCGTCTTCTAGTTCTTTCTTTACTCTTTCTAATTCTGTTGTATCACATTTATGCTTTTTAAGATCTTCTATTTGTTTTTCTAAGTCAGCTATTTTTGTATTTTTTTCTTTTATTGTATTTTCTTTTTCAGTTATTACAGTGTCTTGAGCATTTACTATGTCTATTATTTCATTTTTACTGTCAATTAGTTCTTGCAAACCTTCTTCAGACATATTAAGTACCTTTTCAGTACGACGTATATATTCTCCTTGATATACAACTTCTCCACCAAATGTTCTGTAATATTCTCTCTCTTCTAATATATCCAAGTAATGTCTTTCTATCATTTTATACTTATCTAAACTATCATGTTCTAGCTTAACATTATTATTAATTGTCTTAGCTGATATGATTTCTGCTTTATCTTTTGTAATAAAAATAGAAAGCGCAACAGTCATTACTAAAATTAATGCTATTTGTGCTTTCTTTAGATTCTTTTTCATAATATTTTCTCCTTTTAATATATTATGACAACATTTTAACATGTTTTTTTGTTTTGCGCAATGCTTTTTTAAAATATTAAATAAAAGATAGCTATAATATAGCTATCTTTATAATTTTATTATTTTGTCCTACTTGTTATTTATTATTATTCTTCTTTATCATTTTCTTCTTTTTTCTTTTCTTCTGTATATATATTTTCTAGAAGTTTACCCATATCATATGTGTCATCTTCATCTAATCTTTTAGACATCTTGTCATATTCTTTACTATCATATATTTTTTCCAATTTTTCTATTTCATCTTCTTTTATCTTATCTTTTGAAAAGAATGTGTCTGTTATCCAAGATAGGTTATACCACTTACTTTTCTTTTTAGCCTTTTTTTCCTTTTCAATTATAGTTTCTGGATCTTCAGATGCCCTTTTTAAAAACCTTTTTAGTGCTTTAGATTTCATGATTTCTGGTCTACCAAATAGTTTTTTCTTTCTTCTTTGAACTTCTTTTTCTTTTAGCTCTTTTTCTGATACTTCATTATAGTGTTTTTCTAAAACTTCCGGATTATTAATTAGTCTTGTAATATATTTTACTAATGTTGCAAAATAGTACCCATCATTTATTCTTTCGTCTATTACTATACCTATTGGTAAATACTTGTATTCAACTATTTCATCACCAACTTTTTTAAGTCCTTTTGTTTTTTTACCAATTGAAATAAATATTCCTGTTGTTCCAAAATCATATATATGATGATATACACTTGATAATCCTATTGATCCAACATTTGTAATAAATGCTGAACAATGGAAAGGACTTTCTTCTATTATTGCTTTGGGTAACATATTTACCTTATCTAGCCACATAAAGAATTTAACAGCTGGTTTAAGTATGAATTGTGGAAGCACATTAAACACTTTTGCAAGCTTATCTGTTCCCACATTACTATTTTTTTTAGTTTCTGATCCTTTTATTTCAAATATTATTTCATTTAATTTTTCTTTAACTTCTTTTAAATTTTCATTACCAGTAAATCTAACTTTTATTGTTGATTCTTCTGAATCTTCTGATCTTTTAGGTTTAACAGCCATAGATATATCAATATGTTCTCTTTGATATATTCTACTATTCATAATGAATCTATTTGCTTTTTCTTTTTCTTTTAAAGCTCTTATTAATGCCGCATATATTATATGCATATATGAATAATTTTCACCTTGTTTTCTTTTTTCTTGTAAATATTTATCTATTTTTTCCAAATCTATTTCTATATGATTTGCAACCATTGCATCATATCTTCTACTCATAATAATTGGCATAATTCTTTCATATGGCCCAATATTTTTTACTAATTTTCCATCTGGTCTCTTTTTTATCATAAATTCCCCTATTTATCTTTTCTATTATTCTAATTATTATTTGTTTTTGCTATTTCATCTAAATATTTCTTTTCATTAAATCCTAATATTACATTTTCTTTTGTAATAAGTATTGGTCTTTTAATTAACATACCATCTTTAGATAACATATCTAAAAGTTCATCTTCTGTATATTTATCATAGTTTTTAGCAAGTTCTAATTTCCTATAGCTCATACCTGAAGTATTAAAAAACTTTTTTAAGTCTAATTTACCTTTTTTCATCCATTTTTTAATATCATCTTTACTAGGTATTTCTTCTACTATTTCTTTTTTTAAATAATCAAATTTATTTTCTTTTAAAAACTTTTCTGCTTTTTTGCAAGTTGAACACTTGCTATATACATATAATATATTTTCCATTTTAACCTTTATTTTTAACCTTTTCATTATAGTTTTTATTTATATTTTATTATTAATTACAAATTTAATTTAATTGCTTAATTCAAATTAATTAATTTAAATTAAAATTCATACCATAGCCCTTCTTTTCTAAGTTTTGCAATTATCTCTTCGTGCTCCCTGTTTGTACTGCTTGAATATATTTTACCATTTTTATCTGATACAAAGAATAGATCAGATGTTGGCTTATATGCTGTAGCCATATCTATTGCCGCTATTATTGATTCTTCACTTGGCATACATATAGGTCCTATAGGTAATTTTCCTTCCATATTAGGTCCTCTTGTATTATATGGATTTTTCTTATTAATTTCACTAAGTCTAAGATCTCTTTTTCCCATTTCCACATTATTTGCATAATATGTAGTAACATCACTACCCAAATTCATTTTTTTATTTAATCTATTCATAAATATTGTTGCAACTAAGTCTCTATCAGATTTTGGTAATGTTTCTTTTTCAACAACTGATGCTAAAGTAAGTACTTGATGTATTCCAAGATTCTTTGTTCCTTTAAAGTCATTATATTGTTTTAATTTCTTTTCAGTTTCTTTAAGCATTTCTTTAAATACTATTTCTACACTGCAGTTGCTCTTATCAAATGTATATGTGTCTGGGAATAAATAGCCTTCTAATGGATAATATATATTATCATCTAATATTTCATCTGTTAAGAACCAATAATTTGAAATTAAAGTTTTTAAATATTCCTTATCTCTTCCTTTTTTTATTACCTCATCTTCTGGTATTCCTAATTTTTCTGAAATTATTTTTGCTAAATCTTTAAATGTTTTTCCTTCAATTAATTGAATATTAACAATATTTTTTGAAGACCTGAAATTCTCTTCCATATAATAGATTTTTAAATCC
>CAUPPN010000087.1:0-4093 GCA_963513115.1 uncultured Eubacteriales bacterium
TTAGGTGTAAATTTAACAATTGTTTCACCATTAGATAATGTTATTTTCCAATCTCCTTTATCTAATGTATTTTTTATTGCTGGTTGTTTTAAAAATTGTTGTTCTATTTTTTCAACAGTTATTTCTGATCCATTATTTGAATTTGTTTCATATAATGATGGATTAGTTTTATATTCTTCTGTCATTGCAGCAAATGCTGTTTTAGCAGCTTCTACTGGATTTAATTCATTTTCTTCAACTTTTTCTGGTTTGCTATTTAATTTTTCTAGTTTTTGTTCTAATTCATTAACTTTGCTTTCTAATTTTCCTACCTTTTCAGATGTGTTACTTTTCATCATAGTAAAAGTTGCAAATACAACTAGCCCTAATGTTATTAATGTAAATAACCAGTGTATTATAGCTCCTGCTTTATTTCCTTTATTTTCCATATTTTCTTTTTTCTCCTCTTCTTTTTACATAATATATATTAATATAATACTGCATATATGCATTTTTTTCAAATATAATTTTTTCATATTACTTTAAAGTAATAATATATATTATAAAAAGTAAGGATATATAAATCAATATATATCCTTGCTATTATTATTTAATTAGACTTAAAAATAAATTAATGTATTCAATTAAATTATTTCATCTTATTTCTTCCTTTATTAAATTATTTATAATTAGATATGCTTGTTATCTTAGACACAATTTTGAACTATTAGGAAATTCTTAATAGTTGCTTTTTCTTGCAATTCATTATCATCAAATATTTTTTCAAGTATTGATTTATCACTATTGTAAAATCTTTTGAATTTTAGTTTGCCACTTTCTAAATTGGACGGTACGTTCGTTATTTACTTTAAATCCTACTGTAATAATTGCTTGTAGGTTATAGCGTTTTGTATTATATGTTTTTCCGTAGTTTGCAGTTATTAAGTATTTCTTAATAACTGAATTTTCGTCTAGTTCGTTATAGTCAAATTATATTTTATTATTTAAACTTAGATACATCACTTATCTTAGCTGCGAAATATGGTATATCTTTTTCTTCTTCTTTTAAGAATAATGCAAATGTGTTATCAAGATAAAAATATCTTGGCTTTTCTTTTGGTTCTTCACCATAAGATGTTGGAACCGCTAATTTCATGTCAATAAAAGCTTCACTTTTTATTTTTCCACCTTTTTCATCTATGTCAAATTTTATTGTTTGTATTGCTTTATTTATAATTCCTTTTCCATATGGATTTGTAGTTTCAAATTCCTTATTTGCAAGTTCTGTATATTCTCTCTTTTCATTAAAACTTAATTTAGGTGCTTTGAACTCATCACTATCTGTTATACGACCAGTTCCTTCATATCTTTCTGCTTTGTTAATTATATCTTCATATATTTCCTTAAATGTTTTTCCTTTTGGGTTTTTACAAAATATTACTTCATCATTTGTATCTGTAGCTATTTTAATTGCAAAATCATTTTTTGAATTATAATATAGTACATCAATAGCCTTACCTGTTGCATCTCCGTTTTCTTTATCTATACCAAAGTATTCAACATCATTATATTTATTAGCAAATTTTCCTTTTTCTAAATTATCAAACTCTTCTCTAAATTTAAACTCCCTATATAGCATTGTATAGAAAAAATAATTAATTATTTTTTCTTTTCCATTTTCTGGAAGTTCTTTTTGCCAATTAAGACCATTTAATACATCACTTTCTTGATTAAATTTTTCTTTTATTCCTTTTTCTATTTCTTCTTTAAGTTTTAAATTCATTTCACCGCTTTTAATATAGTAATGATCATCAGATATCATATTTTTATTAAAAAGTTCCTCGTTTAATTTTTTAACCATACTATTATTTTTATCATTTAAAAATAATATATCACCTTTAACAAATTCATTTTTCATTTCATTCCATACTAATTGAAAAGTACCACACCATAAGCTGTCATCTGATATATTATCTTCCATTGTGGGCACAATATTTATTCCGACCTCATTTTTTGAGCTTTCATTACTATGTTTTTTAAATAAAAATATAAAGAGTGCAATTACTATAAGTATTATTAAAATAAATGATATTGTTTTTTTATATTTTTTCATGATTGATCCCCTTTACAATATTTTAACTATTAAAATACAAAATTATTTAAATTTAGATACATCTGTTATCTTAGCTGCAAAATATGGTATATCTTTTTCTTCTTCTTTTAAGAATAATGCAAATGTGTCATCTAAATACATTTCTCTTGGCTCTTCTTCTACAGCCATTGCTAATTCTACTGCAATTCCTGCTTCACTTTTAACTTTTCCACCTTTTTCGTTTATCTCAAATTGTATGGTTTGTATAGCTTTTTCAATTTGCATTAATGGATGGTTAGGATCTGCTGTTTCAAATGACTTTGCTTCTAATTCAGTATATTCTCTTTTTTTGTTAAATTTTAACTTAGGTGCTTTAAACTTATCTAGCTCTCCAAAGTTTTTAATGCCATCATATTCTTTTTCTTTTTTCATCATATTTTCATATATTTCTTTAAAAGTTTTTCCTTCTGGTTTTTTACAAAATATAACATCGTCTTTGTTTTTAGTAGCTATCTTAACTGCAAAATCATCTTTTGAATTATAGTATAATACAGTTATTTGTTCTTTTACTTCTTCTGTATCCTCTTCTATACCAAAGTATTCAACATCATACTTATCTGCAAACTTTTCTTTTCCTAAGTCATCAAACTCATTTAAAAATTCAAACTCCCTATATAGCATTGCATAAAAAATATAGTTTAACATATCTTCTTTTTCTTCTTTTTCCCAAGCAAAATCATTTAGTATATCACTTTCTTGATTAAACTTTTCTTTTATAGCTTTTTCTATCTCTTCTTTAACTCTAATTGTTCTTGGACCAAACTTAATATAGTAATAGTTATCAGATATCATATCTTTCTTAAATGATTCTTCATTTAAGTTTTTAACCATTTTGTTTTCTTTATCTTCTAAAAATACAACATCTTTTCTAACAAATTCATTTTTTAAATCATTCCATACTAATTGAAAAGTTCCACACCAAGCTCCATCTTCTCCTATTTCATCATTCATTGTTGGAACAATATTAAATTCTTTAGTACTGCCTTTTTCTATTTCCTTTGTACCTTCTTTCTTTTTAATAAATATACATACTGCACAAACTATTAAGAATATTAAAATAATTAATAATATTATTTTAACAGCTTTATTCATAAACACCTCCTATACTTTATATAATCATATTATTGCATCTTTTATATTTTTACCAACTATATTTCAGGATATTTTTGAAGTAAGAATTCTATTCTTTCACTTCTATTCTTAAATGTTCTTCCATATGCTTTTCCAACTGATTTATCATTTTCTTCATGTGCTTTTCTTAAATCAAATGGCATTATTAGTGGATCATACATTTCTGCAAATGTCCAATCAGAGTATTTCTCTCTTACTTCTAATATTTTAGATGCTGTTTTAATTATCTTTTCTTTGTCTTCATCACTTATATTAGGAAAATAAAATGTATTATATACCATTATCAATAGAATAATTAGCCCATTTCCCCTCGATAAAGTTTCTTTTTCATCTTTATTACTTTTTCAGCATATATTTCTTTTCCTGATTTATTATATGGCTGATCTGTTGACATTAATCCGTTTAATAAAAATACATCTTGTTCTTCAATTTCAATAATATCTTTAATAATAATATCTTTAGAATTTTTTTCGATTGATAAATCCATTCTTAATGTATTTGTTTTTAAGTCTTCCAACAATACTGGTAAAAAATAAAAAATATTATGTTTTGCAAGAGATTTTTTTAAAATGTTTAGATTCGTTTGATTTTTTGCCTCCATAGTATGAAGTCTAGTTAATTGGCTAAAAATTCTCGGTGTACTATTTTTCTCTATACTTTTAGATCTAATCAAATCTTCACCAATAATGACTCTATACCAATATGGATTAGCCTTGTTAATCCCCGTGATAATACCAAGAATAATTTTTTCAGCTTTTATTTCCTTCTTCCACTTTTTAAAAATATCTATTCCTTCTTTATTATCAAATAATAATCCTACAAGAGGTGGAT
>CAUPPN010000088.1:0-3897 GCA_963513115.1 uncultured Eubacteriales bacterium
CGTTTTCATCTATTACAATATCTTGTTTTTTCCCTTTGTTTTTGTTTTTTTCTTTTACCTCTTCAGTTTCTTTTTCATCCCTATTATGGATATCCATTCTAACTTCAATTAAGTCTTCTAAAGTTAAATCATATATATCTGATACATTAGTTATCTTTTTAAGTTCCAATAACTTATCTATAATACTTTCACCTAAGCCTACAATATTCATATTTTCTCTTGATACAAAATGTATTATACTTCTTCTTATTCTTGCAGGGCATTCTATATTTAAGCACTTATATGTACTATTTTCTATAACCAACTTGCTTCCACATACCGGACATTTTTCTGGCATTTTAAATTTCTTTTGTGTTCCATCCCTTTTTTCTTTTAGTACTTCATGTACTTCTGGTATTACATCACCTGCTTTTTGTATAATTACATGGTCACCTATCATAATATCTTTTTTTCTAATTATATCTATATTATGTAGTGTGGCTTTTGCAATCATAGAACCATCTACAAGTTTTGGCTCTTTAAACACTGCAAGTGGTGTAACTGCTCCTGTTCTTCCTACATTGCACTCAATCTTGTCTATTATTGTTTCAACTTTTTCTGGTGGATACTTGTATGCAACAGCCCATTTAGGGTATTTTGCAGTAACTCCAAGTCTTCTCCTATATTCTAAATTATCCACTTTTATTGTTGCTCCGTCTATTACATAAGTAAAATCTGGTCTTTTTCTTCCTATTTCTTCTACTTTTTCAATTGCCTCTTTTATTCCTTTTGCTCTTTTTACATACTTGTTAATATTAAAGCCTTGTTTTCTTGCAAACTCTAATGACTCATAATGTGATGTAAATTGTTTGTCACAGTATTGGATGTTAAATATATATATATCTAAGTTTCTTTTTGCAACTTCATTTACCTTCTTTTGTCTTAAAGATCCTGCAGCTGCATTTCTTGGATTTGCAAATACTTTAGAGTTTTCTTCTTTTTCATTTTCTTCATTTAGTTTTTCAAAGTCTGCTTTAGACATGAAAACTTCGCCTCTTAATATTATCTTACCATCATATGGTATATTATTTGGCACATTTTTAACTACTCTTAAATTACTAGTTACATTTTCACCAATTATACCATTACCTCTTGTTGCACCTAGTTTAAACTTTCCATTTTCATATGTAATAGAAGAAGATAGTCCGTCTATTTTTGTTTCAACTACATAGTCTAAATCTTCTTCTTCTGGTATTCCTAAATCTTTTTTTACCCTTGTGTCAAATTCATATATTTCATCATATGAAAATACATCCTGGAGGCTTTGCATAGGCACTTCATGTGTTACTTTTTCAAATGTAGAATTAGGTAATCCTCCTACTCTTTCTGTAATTGTATCTTTCTTCTTTAATTCAGGATATATTTCTTCTAACTTTTTTAATTTGTGTATTATTATGTCATAGTCAAAGTCAGATATTTCTGTTCTATCTTGATTATAGTATAAGTCAGCATGGTATTCAGCTTCTTTATATAGTTTCTTAATTAGTTTTTTTGCTTCTTCCTTATTTAATTTTGTAACCTTTGATACTTCTTCATTTACATCCATATTTTGTCCTTTGTTATTTTCTTTTTTTCTTTGTATTTTCCTAATTAAATTACATATCACTTAATAATTCTTTAGAATGTTTTAAATAATCCCATCCTGATGTTATTGTAAGTATTGTAGAAATTACAAGCATTATACTTCCAATTATTGATATAATTTGCCAAGTCATATTCTGTATGTTTTTTTCAAAAAATCCATTTGGTGAAATCAGCATAATAATTAGTCCTACCATTTGTGTAGCAGTTTTCCATTTTCCACCTTTTGATGCAGGTATTACTTGGTTTTCTGTAGCTGCCATGAACCTGTATCCTGATACTGCAAATTCTCTAAATACAACAATTAGTGGTATCCAAGCA
Source organism: uncultured Eubacteriales bacterium (assembly GCA_963513115.1). Taxonomy (GTDB): domain Bacteria; phylum Bacillota; class Clostridia; order TANB77; family CAG-508; genus JABCPO02. Next base: position 1,942 of record CAUPPN010000088.1, read on the forward strand.
GGTATTCTTCCAAAGTCTAATAGCATTAGCATTGCAGCCATTACCAATATCTTATCTGCTAGTGGGTCCATAAATTTTCCAAAATTTGTTATCCAATTATTTTTTCTAGCAAGTTTACCATCTAAATGATCTGTATATGATGCTATTGCAAATAGTATTGTAACTATTAGCATTGATACAGATATTCCTGTATTACCTATTGTAGCTTCTTTTCCCATTATATATGGTATTGGGAACATTATTATAACTAAGATTACTCTAAGTATTGTTAGCTTATTTGATATATTCATAATATACCTCTTTTCTTTTCCTATAATATATCTTTAATTAATATTTTATTATTATTATTATATATCACCTATCACCTAATTATTTTCTTTTGCTATGTTTTCAAAAAGCACATTAGCTATATTTAATAACTTTTTGTCTTCATATCTTTTTGCCATAAGTCCTATTCCTATTGGCATGTTATCATTATCATAGTATCCCGGTATTGATATTGCAGGTGATCCAATTATATTTGCAAGTGATGTATATATGTCAGAATAGAATGTTTCTTCTTTGTTTGCTAAGGCATGTCCTTTTTCTGGTGCAGTATGTGTTGTAACTGGCATTAGTATTGCATCATATTCTTTAAATATTTTATTTAGTTCATTTGTTATTTTTTGCTTAACTTTTAATGCTTTTACGTAGTATGCATCATAGTATCCAGCACTTAATACATATGTACCTAATAATATTCTTTTCTTAACTTCTGGTCCAAATCCTTCTGTTCTTCCATTTAAGTATAGGTCATCTAATGATTCAATATTTTCAGATCTTTTACCAAATCTTACTGTATCAAATCTAGATAGGTTTGAGCTTGCTTCTGCAGAGCTAATTATATGGTATACAGAAATTACTTCTTTTCCTAAATGAAGTGGTATATCTTCAACTTTGCATCCTAGTTTTTCTAATATGCCTTTAGTATTTTTTATGCTTTCAGATATTTCTTCTTGCATGTTATCTAATATATTTCCAAATACTCCAATTTTCATATTAGAAATATCATTTTCTATTCCTTCTAAATAGTCTTCATTAGTTTTTTCTATTGCTGTTGTATCTTCTCTTACATCATCTTCTCTTCCTTGAAGTATGTTTAAAAGATATGCAGAGTCTTTAACGTCTTTTGTTATTGTTCCTACTTGGTCAAAACTTGATGAAAATGCTGTTACTCCATATCTAGATATCATTCCATAGCTTGGTTTAAAACCAACTACACCACAATATGCAGCAGGTTGCCTTACTGATCCACCTGTATCTGTTCCAAGTGCACATAGTGCCATATTGCCTGCAACAGCTGCAGCTGATCCTCCTGAAGAACCTCCTGGTACTTTGTTTAAGTCATGTGGATTTGATGTTTCTTTAAGTGCAGAAAATTCTGTTGAAACACCCATTGCAAATTCATCCATATTTACCTTACCAATTACAGAAAAATCATTTTCTTTTAATTTCTTAATAACTGTAGCATCATATGGGCTAACATAGTTTGATAATATATTACTTGCACATGTTGTTTTTGTACCAATAACATTAATATTATCTTTTATTGCAATTGGTATATTCTTTTTACCATCTTCTATTACTTCTAAGTATGCACCAATTTTTTCATCTTTTTCATGTATATTTTTTAAATATGCATCATATACTTCTTCTTTAGTTAGTTTTCCTTCTTTGATATTATCTATTGTTTCTATTAGTGTAAGATTAGTTATTTCTTCGATTGTCATTTTTACCTCTTTATTCCTTATCTCTTAATTTCTTATTATCTTTTTTTGATTTTGTTTTGATTATAATTTTAATTATTTTAATTAATTCATTAATTTATTAATTCATGTCAGGAACTTGATACATTCCATCTACTAAATTACTATTTTTTCTAATTCCTTCTACATTTTCAAATTTAACTTCTTCATC
>CAUPPN010000089.1:0-3729 GCA_963513115.1 uncultured Eubacteriales bacterium
ATAGTATGATCATAATTTACATAGTCCCCTATTTTTAGTTTTGATCCCTTTACTGTTTCTAGCTTTTCTTGTGTTCTTTGTCTATTATTATCTGCTAATATATTATTTGTCATACTATTTTGGTATAACATAGCAACTATTGCTACAAACACAAAAAGTACAGTAATTTTAACTACACTACTAGTTATAATCTTGTTACTTTTTCTTTTTGCCTTTTGCTTATTTTTTCCTCTCATTTTCTTATCCTTTCTAAAAACTATATTTTCTAATTTCTTCTTAAAATGCCTATATATATATGTACTATAATCATAGTACCCCCCCCCCGATTTTTAGCAATGCATATTATAATCCACAATAGTATTGTAATATATTTTTACTATTTAATTTGCATAATAAAAGAGGACAATTGTCCTCTTCTTGCACAAAATAGCTACATTATTTATCCTTTTTTTCTAGTTCTTCTATCTCATTATCTCTTCTTACTGCTAAATATTCAATAGCCTCTTTTGCATTCCCCTTAATTGGTGCATACATTTTGTATATACCACCTACTACATATTGATTGTACCCATATGGTACTCTCACATTAACATATTGTCCAGCTGTTGGTATCCTAATATCTGAGTTATGTGTTGCAATTTTTCTTTTCTTAATACCCTTTTCTTCTAAAGTTTTTTCTATTCTTTCAATCTTTTCCTTTGCTATACCTTCTTCTTCTAATACTTTTAATAGTTCTTTTCTTACAAATTCTACACCATATACTATTCCAAGTTCCATTGTAACACCTGGATCTTCATGTGCTAAATCTGCTAAGATATAGTCTGAATCTAAAATATAGTCAGTATCCATTTGAAAGATATCTTCTGCTGTTGGTAATGTACTTTTGTCATTTACCGGTGCTTCTATTGGATTATAGAAAGTAACTGTTGGAATTAATTCCTTTAACATTTTTCCTTCTTTTAATCTTTGTCCAATTTCTGCTTCATTGAAAAGTGGACCTGCAACATATCCCTTTTTGCTCATCAATTTCCTCCTAAGCTTTCTCTTATCTTTTGTGCAAGCTCATCTGTTATTCCCTTAACTTTAGTAAGTGCCGCTACATCTTGTTTTTTAATATTATCAACACTCTTAAACTCTTTTAAAAGTGCCTTCTTTTTTACACTCCCTATTCCAGGTATATCATCTAATGCAGATTTTGTTATTTCCTTGTCTCTTAACTTCCTATGATACTTAATTGCTGTATCATGCACTTCTTCTTGAAGATGTGCAAGTTGCCTCATAGTATTTTCTGATACCACAATTTCTTTTCCATCTGCAGTAATTAAAGCTCTTGTTCTATGCTTATCATCTTTAACTAAACCAAATACTGGGATATCTAGTATTTCATTATAGTTTCTAATTATGCCTTCATTATATACTATTTTTCTATTATTATCTTCTTTTTCTTCTTTTGTATTATTGTTTCCTTCTTTGTTTTTTTCTCTTTCTATTTTCTCAAACTCAACTACTAACTCTTTTAATGTCTCTTCTATTACCCTAATTTGTCCTATACCACCATCTGCTATAATTAAATCAGGTAAAGTGCCTAATCCCTTCTTACCGCTTAGTGTATGTATAATTCTTTTTTTAATAGTCTTTTTCATACTTAGGTAATCATCTTGCCCTATTACATCTTCTACCTTAAATCTCCTATATGACCTCTTATCCAACTTACCATCTGTAATTACTGCCATACCAGAAACTAAATAAGTACCAGATATATTAGAATTGTCATATGCTTCAATTCTTCTAGGTAGTTTTTCTAAGTTTAATTTTTCTTTTAACTCTAGTAGCATTTCCAAATTATTCTTGTTTTTGTTTTCTAACTCTATTTTAGCATTTTCTTCTGCCATTTCAATAAAACGTAGCTTCTCACCAATTTTAGGAACAACTATTTCAACCTTGTATCCCATTTCTTCTGTAAACATTTTTTCAAGTGTTTCTATTCCTTCAAAACTATACTTAACCATTATCTTGTTTGCAATATTACTCTGCCCAATATAGTATTGCTTAAAAAACATTGTAATTACTTCTGATTCTTCAAATTCATTTGTATCACCCAAAAAGTATTTTTTTACACCTTGCAATTTGCTTCCTCTAACTTCAAATACAATAATCACTGTTTCTAAATAGTTCCTATACATTCCTATTGCATCAATTGTTTTAAAATTAAAATTGTTTACCTTTTGTCTTATACCACCCCTTTTAATACTTTTTATACCATCTCTAAGCTTAGCTGCTTTTTCATAATCCATATTCTCTGATGCTTTGTTCATTTGTGCAGTTAGCTCTTTAATTATTTCATTCATATTACCAGAAAGTAGCCTATTAATTTCTGTAATCCTCTTCCTATACTCTTCTTTAGATACCTTTCCCTTTATACAAGGTGCATCACATTGTTTAATTTGGTAATACAAACATGGTCTTTTCCTATACTTAAATGGCTTGCATAACCTTATCATATAGTTATCTTTAATATATGTAAGTAATGCATTTGTGGTTCCAGCGCTTGGGTATGGTCCAAAGTATTTGCTACCATCATTTTTAACTCTTCTTGCAATAAAATATGTGGGGTAGTCTGATTTCATATCTACCTTTATATATGAGTATGTCTTATCATCTTTTAATAACACATTATATTTAGGCTTATACTTTTTTATCATATTGTTTTCTAAAAGTAATGCCTCATCTTCTGTATCTGTTACTATATAGTCAAAATCATATATATTTTCTACTAACTTTTCTATTCTTTTAATTTTTTGACTCTTGTGAAAATACTGTGAAACCCTATTTTTAAGGTTCACAGCTTTTCCAACATAGATTATTTTGTTATCTTTGTTTTTCATAAGATAGACACCAGAATTTGTAGGTAAACTTTTTAGTTTTGCATCTATCCTATCATTTTTAATAGTACTCATTATTCATATTTCCCATATTTCCATTATTGTTTACATTTTTTTGCACATTTCTCTTATTCTGCTTATACAATTCATTCATTTCTAATTGCATTTTCTTTTCTTCACCATCGTCTACAGATGCTACTATATATCCATAATCTTCTAATCCAAAGAATGGCTTTTTGCTATTATCATAATATGCATCCATTGTTCTATCAAAGCTATTGCTCTTTTTCACATTACCATTTGTCTTAATATTTGGTATTTGTGATACATTATTTTGCATAATGTTAGGATTTGCTTCAGGATTGTATACATTTTCTCTTCTTCTTCTTTCCTTAATTACATTTTTAGGATAATCAGAAGGATCTTTCATACTATTTCTTTGATTATCATTTTGCATAAAAGCATTTTCAATGCTTTTTTCATAATAGTTTTCTGATACTGCATTATTTAAGTTTGCGTTTGCACTTAAATTTTCTTGTCTTACATTATTTGTATTTTCATTATAGTCATCTTCCATATAATTATAGTAGTTATTGTCATTACTATTATAATTATTATAGTCATAATTGCTATATTCATCATAGTTATTGTAGCTATTATAGTTATCATAAGTATTATTATCTATATTTAAATTATCAATATCATCTATACTATCAATACTATTATAGTCATATGTTTTATATAGGTTAGTTTCATCTGTAATATCTGATGCCACCTGTCTTATATTTTGTATATCATCTGTATCATATTCATTCTCATCATAATCATTAGTGTAATTATTTTCATT
>CAUPPN010000090.1:0-3722 GCA_963513115.1 uncultured Eubacteriales bacterium
TATATATCTTTTTTAAGTACATTTGCATATATATTTAAAGTTTTTGGATATATATTTATATCTAATTTATTTCCATTTTTATTAATTTCATATGATACTATACTTGATAATCCTTCTATTGTATATGTTGGATTATTTATAACCTTTGTTCCATCTGCTCTTGTCATATTTGCAATATCTATAATTTCATCTAAGCTTTCTAAATTCTTTTCATATAATATTTTATCTGAATCTTTAACTTTAAGTTTTGTTCCACTTAAACTTATATTATATGGATTATTTATTTTAGGAACTACAACACTTTCTACTTCATCTTTTATCAAACTATATGTTGCATATTCACCTGTTCCTTCTTCTTTATAATAGTTATTTATAGAAGACAAGTAAACTACTGGACGTATTTTTGATGGATACTCATAACTATTAAAAGCATTAAATAATCCATCTCCAAATTTATGACTCTGAGAATGAAAAGCATTAGGTCGAACACTACCTCGACCAAAATATACAGCCCCTCCAATAACATCAAAGCTACGTGATCCAAAATTACTTTCATAACTTTCTATTATTTCCTTTTGTGCATCTTTTTCCGTTACTATATTGTATGTCTTTGTATGTAATTCGGTTAATCTTCTAACATAATAATATTCATTTTTTATATCTGTTAATTTTTTAGGTGACTTGCTCACACCAATATCACCTTTTGAGTCAGCATACATATTAGTAGCTTCTGTTTCCCTTGCATTATCCTTATTTAATGTTGGATAATATATTAAATATTGTAATTGGTTTGATCCTACTTTAGAATTTCCTCCATATAATTTCTGCCTATCTTCATCCGTTTTTATCCCAAACGCTTCCTCTATGTCAGTAAGTAGCATTGGTCTTGCACCAGTTCCTGTTTTTGTTTCTGTTCTTGTATCTTTTTCTGATGGTATCCTAGAACCTACTTCGTAATTAAACTTCTTTGTTTCGTCTGCACCATATCCATGACCATATAATCCTGCTATATTATGCGCTTCTTTTTCATACCATAGATATCCTAATGCACTTTTGTTTTTTATTTCTGCTGTTGGTTGTGTTTCTGGCATAAGTAATACTTGGTCACCTTGTATATCATATACTCTCCATTTAGTCTTGTATCCACTTACATCTACTGTTTGTGTGCCATAACCATTTCCTGAATTATCTAAGTCTCCCTTAACTGATGTATATGTAAGCTTAGTCTTTGGTACCTTTTTTATTTTTTTAGTACTTGAATCAACTTGAAGTGTATGATCATAATTTACATAGTCACCTATTTTAAGCTGACTTCCCTTTACTGTAGTAATATTTGATTGTGCTTTTGCATTTTGTTTGTTATTTTCAATTACTCTACTATTGCTTTTATATAATCCAATTGTAATTAGAATAAATAAAAGTATTGCAAAATACTTTGAAACACTTATTCTTTTAGATTGCTTTCTTGTCCTTTTCATATAATATATAATTCCTCCTAATACTAATAATTATATCTGTCTTTCCCATTTTCTAATATCTTTTTTAACAATTCTATATATTTTTTAACATAATAAAAGCTGGGATAGTTATATTACTGCCTATCCCAGCTAAATATTAAATAACATAAAATCAAAATATTTTTTAATTAATTATTCTTTTATTCCTCTGTTATCTTCTTTTCTTCCTCTTCATTGTATTCAATTCCTACTATCTTAGCAAATTCTTCACCAGTTATTTTTTCTTTTTCCATTAATACTTTTGCTATTGCATGAAGTTTTTCTTCATTTGTTTCAAGTATTTCTTTACCCATTACATATGCTGAATCAATTATATTTTTAACTTCATCATCAATTACTGAAGCTGTTTTTTCACTCATATTTCTAGTTTGTGCAAGGTCTCTACCTATGAATACTTGTTCACTATTTTGACCATAGTCAATTGTTCCTACTACTTTACTCATACCATATTTTGTAACCATTGCTCTTGCAATTTGTGATGCTCTTTGTATGTCATTGCTTGCTCCAGTTGAAATATCTCCTATAATTAATTCTTCTGCCAGTCTTCCACCTAAAAGTGATATTATACTTTCTTCCATTTCTCTTTTAGACATAAACGACTTATCTTCAGATGACTTATACATTGTATATCCACCTGCCATACCTCTTGGTATAATAGATATTTCATGTACTCTATCTTGTGTAGGTAAGAATGCTGAAACTAATGCATGTCCTGCTTCATGGTATGATACTAATTTTCTATCTTTTTGTGTAAATACTCTGCTCTTCTTTTCAGGTCCCATTGAAACTTTAACCATTGCTTCTTCTACATCTTTATTTGTTATTCTCTCTTTATTTGTCCTAGCTGCAATAAGTGCTGCTTCATTTAATATATTTTCTAGATCTGCTCCTGCAAATCCCGGTGTATTTTTAGCAATTACTTTAAAATCTACATCGTCTGCAAATTTCTTATTTTTACTATGTACTTTAAGTATTTCTTCTCTTGCCTTGCTATCTGGCATTCCAATTACTATTTGTCTATCAAATCTTCCTGGTCTTAATAGTGCTGAGTCTAATACATCTGGCCTATTTGTTGCAGCAATTACAATTACTCCTTCGTTTTCACCAAATCCATCCATCTCAACTAATAATTGGTTAAGTGTTTGTTCTCTTTCGTCATTTCCACCACCTAGTCCTGCTCCTCTTTGTCTTCCTACTGCGTCAATTTCGTCTATAAATATTATGCATGGTGAATTTTTCTTAGCTTCTAAAAACATTTCTCTTACTCTTTTAGCTCCAACACCTACATATAGTTCAACAAAGTCTGATCCAGATATTATATAGAATGGAACTCCTGCTTCTCCTGCTACTGCTTTTGCAAGTAATGTTTTACCAGTTCCTGGTCTTCCAACTAGTAATACCCCTTTAGGAATCCTTGCTCCCATTTCAATATATTTTTGTGGATTCTTTAAAAAATCTACTATTTCTTTTAATTCTTCTTTTTCTTCATCAATACCTGCAACATCCTTAAATTTAACTTTAGGATTTTCATTATCTACAAGCCTTGCCTTGCTTTTACCAAATGACATCTCCTTACTTACGGGATCATTAAAATCAGAATTTCCTACAGTTCCTATTGCTTTTGGTTTAAGTGCTCTATACCAAAAATATAGTACAAGTATCATAAGCATATATGGAACAACAACAGCCACATTTTTAAATAATATACTTAATACTGGTTCTTCTTTTTGATTTACTTTTAAATCACCATTTTTTATTTTTTCATTTGCTTCATTCATAAAAGTATCAATACTTGGTATATTTGCTTCATATCCTACATTGTCTTTAGTAAAAGTTGCTTTTTTTCTATCTGAACTTATTGAAACATTTGTTACCTTACCATTGTTAATATTTGAAAGTAATTCTGAATAATTACTGTTTTTAACAAGTCCTTTTTGAAATATAATTAAAAAACACATTAATATTATAATAATCCACCATATCCCAGTTACTATAACATTGCTTGTTTTAATTTTTTTGTTTTTATTTTCTCCTGCCATAATTTCTCCTATTTATATATTTTCTTAAGTATTATATATTATATTATATATTATTTTTTTTATATTATATAATTATTAAAACTTTTGTATAATAATTATTATATTTAAAAATATTTATTAAATTAAAAATGTAAATCAAATAGAACCAAATCAAATAAAATAAAAT
>CAUPPN010000091.1:0-3684 GCA_963513115.1 uncultured Eubacteriales bacterium
TGTATTTGACAATGCAAAGATAAATGCTGATTTAGATAAGGTAGAAAAGAAAGCTAATGTACTAATAGAAGAAAATAAAAAAACAAAAGATAATATTAATACACTTTCAAATGATGTAAAAGAAGCAGAGGATGAGAAAAAAGTACGAAAAGAAAGAAAAGAAGAATTAGAAAAAAGATATCAACAACTATTGGATAAACAACAAGCACAGCAAAAACAAGCAGAAGACATAAAAAAAGAATTAGAAGAAATACAAACAAAAAACGATAAAGCAATAGCTAGCAATGAAGACTTAAAAAAGAAATCTGAAGGTTTAACAGAAAAATTAAATAATTTGAAACAAACTATAGAAGAAGATGGAGAAACTTTAAAAGGTTTAAAAGAAAGAATTGACAAAATAGAAACATATGATAAAGAAAAAATAGTGGCAGATTTAGGTAATATAGAAAAAAGAACAAATACATTAGAAGACAATGATAAAACTAAAAAGATTGATATGACTAAATTAGAAGAAGAAGTAAAGATAGCTGAAACAAACGGTGGAACAGATGAATTGGGAAAGAAGAAATTAGACGAAGGAATAGCAAGCATAAAGAAAAGACAAAATGATGAAAAAGCAGAAAGAGATAGTTTAGAAAAAGAATTACAAGATTTAATAGCTGGAAACCCTGAAGCATTAAAAAATGAAAAAGACTTAAAAGAAAAAGCAGATGCATTAACTCAAAAGATAAGTGACTTAAAAGGAACTATAGAAAAAGATGATGAAAAAATAAAAGAACTAGAAGATAGAATAGCTAAGATAAAGGTAGTTGATTTTAATGATATAGATAAATTAAATGAAAGAATTAAGCAATTACAAAAAGAAATAGCAGATAATAATAAACAATTAGAACAAGATAAGTTAACAATCAAGCGCTTAGAAGAATTAAGAGATAAGAAAATAGCAAAAATTAAAAAATCAAATGAAGATTTAGAAAATGAAAACAAGAGCTTAGAAACAGATATAACAAAATTAACAAGTGAACTAGAACAATTAAAAGGATTAGAACAAGATAAAAAAGAGTTAGAAAAGAAAAAAGCTGATTTAGAATCAAAGCTATTTGAAGCAGAAGCTAAACAAAAAGAACTAGAAAAAGATTTAAAAAAATGTGGAAATAATACTAAAGCATTAAAAGAAAAGCTAGATGCTCTTAAAAAGATATATGATGAAAATGAAGAAAAGATTAAAAAACTAGAACAAGAAAAGAAAGATTTAGAAGCTAGAAACAAAGAACTAGAAGAAAAGAATAAGCTAAGTGAAGAAGAGTTAAAAGAAAAAGAATTACTAAAAAAGAAATTAGCAGAATTAGAAGAAAAAGCTAACAAATTAGAAAAAGAAAAAGAAAAATTAGCAAATGATGTTATGGATAAAGAAAAACCAAAAAATAATGCTAATGAAAATAATAGCAACAATGAAAATATAGCATCTAATACAGATAATAACAAAACAAAAGAAAAAGAAGGACAAAGAAACAATCAAGTTAAAAATGTAAGCAATAAAAAAGCAAATAAAAAGAATAATACAAGCAATAGTAATATACCACATGCCGGAGCAGAAAGCTTAATAATACTTTCATTAATAACAATAGTAGCTATTATATACACTAAAAAAGTTATAAGTAAGAAGTAGCAATATTTATACTAGTGTTAATAATAAAAAATAATTCTTTAGAAAAGAGGTGATTAATATAAATTAATTACCTCTTTTAGTAATTATAATAAGTTAAGCGTTTTAATTCTTTTTTAACATAATACATATAACATAATTTATATTTTTTGCGATGCTTCTTTGATCATTTTTAAAAATATATAATTATAGAAAAGTATTTATTAAAATTTAATAATAAGATTACAAAGTATATTAAATGTTGAAAAAGTAAGTTATTAAACATAATATAATACTATATAGAAATCTTAAAAATAGAATAAAAGTGTTAAAATACACTAATCGGAGGTAAAAAATGGCAGTCAACCCAATGCAAAGAAGAAGTAGGAATTCGTTTATAGCTGGACTAATAATAGGATTAGTAGTTACAGTTGTAGTATCTGGATTATTACTATTTAGAGTATCAAAATTAAATAGTGATTTGGCAAAAGAAAAAAATAAATTAAAAGAAATAATAGTTGCAAATAGAGATATATCAGCAAATAGTGAAATAACAGTAAATGATATAGGAAAAGAAAGAATAGTAACAAATATATCACCAGCAGAACTTGAAAAAACAAAATCTATGCTTAAATTAATAGGATATGGAGCTATTCCTCCAATGCCCGGAGTTCCTGGAACAACAGGAAAAACAAAAAAAGCAAACAGCAATAATATAGTAAGTGGAGGAAATAATACAGCAACACCTGTTGATAATAATAATAATAATAACGCAAATAATACTGAAAATAATGCAAATAATAATACAGCAACAACACCTGCTGAAAACCCAGCACCTAATGTAGAAAATAATAATCAAGAAGGAGATAAAGCATCAAAATTATATGCAGCAATTAATATACCAAAAGGTACTGTAATAACTTCAGATATGTTAGTACAAAATTCTGATGCAATATCACCAAATTCAACAGTTAGAACAGTTGAATATAGTACAATAACACTACCATCAGAACTATTAGCAGAAGAAACAATTGATGTTAGAATATCATTCCCAACAGGACAAGACTTTGTTGTATTAAGTAAGAAATTCGTTAAAAAAGCTGATGCAGAATCAGTATGGATAGATGTAGACGAAGAAGAAATCTTAAGAATGAACTCTGCTATAATTGAGTCATATCTAATAAATGGTGCTAAATTATATGCAGTAAACTTATCAAAACCAGGAATACAGAAAAAAGCAATAGCTACATACCCTGTAAATTCTTCAGTATATTCATTACTTAACATTGATCCAAATGTATCAAATATAGCAAAAGATAATTTAATGAAAAATAGTAATATATTAACACAAAGAACTGATTTAAATGAAATAATATCAAATGCAGAAGATGGAAAAGAAAGAGTTGGAACAGCAGTACAACAAGAAATTAAAGCAAGAGATGAAAAAAGAAAACAATATATTGAAAAGATGACAGCAGAGCCAGAAGTTCCAACAACTACAACAACAACTACAACTAAGACACCATCTAATAATCAAAAAACAACTAAAAAATAACTGAAAAAAACATATTATCATATACATTTAAAAGAAATTAATCTTGGATAAATGTATATGATTTATGTATTAATAAAAGGAGTACAAATGAAAAAAGTAGTGTTTGTAGGAGGAATGGACAAACTCGATTTAATAACATATCTAGCATTTTTAGTACAAGAATCTAAAACGGCAGAAAATTCTAAATGCTTAATTGCAGATTTTACTAAAATGCAAAAATCAAGATACTTAATTCCTACAATAGAATTACCAGAAAATAGACCAGAAAAATATATAACTACATATCAAAAAACAGATGTTGCAGTAGGATATATGACATATAATGAATTAATAGAAGGCGGAGTAATAACAGCAGAAGAAAAAGAATATGGATATATATTAATAAATGTAGATTCAAAAGAAGCGTTAGATACTATACCATTTGCAGAAGGTGATAAAGTATTTTTAACTACAACATTTGATATATATAGTTTAGAAAAAGCAG
>CAUPPN010000092.1:0-3609 GCA_963513115.1 uncultured Eubacteriales bacterium
TGTACCTGGAAAATATTATTTGTTAGAAACAAAAAGCAAAGTAGGATATTTAAAAGCAGATGAACCTGTTGAAATAGATGTAAGCTATAATGAAGATATTACAATAAAAGTTGATAACACAAAAATACCTAAGATTGAAAAAACACCTAAAGAAAAAAGAATAGAAATAAAAAGATTACCAAGAACAGGTTATTAAAAAATCTAATAGAAAATAAAGAAAAAATTAAAATTTAAAAATTCAAAATAAAAAAATATAATAATAATTATAATAATAAAAAATAATAATGGATTAAAAATAATATAGTTACATAAAAACTATATTATTTTTAATATTTAATAAATTAACAAAACTAATTTAGTATTTTCAAGGCACTAAAAAACAAATATATAATTTCTTTACATAATGCTATAATTATGTTATAATTATTTTATCTTATTTATACATTATTGTTTAAAGATAAAATAGATTGTGATATAGAAAGGTACAATGGAAAAATGGAAGAAAATAATAATATCGAAATAATTGGTGAAATACTAAAGAAACTTGAATTTAGTCATGAAACTCATAATGAAAAATTCTATTCAACAGTAGTATCAGTAAAAAGATTAAGTGGTGATACAGATGAACTAGAGTTAATTATATCTGAAAAGACAACTAATTTAGAAGATATCGAAGTAGGAAAAAAATATAATATAAAAGGTGAAATAAGATCATATAATTATTATATTAAGGAAGAAGAAAGAAGAAAACTAATTATAACTGTATTTGTAAAAGAAATGTCTATAGTAGAAAATATAGAAAATGAAGAAGAAGAGTGTAAAAATGAATTAGTTATTATAGGACATATTTGTAAAAAACCTATATATAGAAAAACGCCATTTGGAAGAGAAATATCAGACTTATTAGTAGCAGTAAATAGAGTATATGGAAAAAGTGATTATTTACCTTGTATTGTATGGGGTAGAAACGCAAAGTTTGCAACTCAATTGGAAATTGGAGATAAAATAAAAATTACTGGAAGAATGCAAAGTAGATCATATACTAAAGAAATAGGTGATAAAAAAATAACTAAAGTAGCATATGAAATATCTGCAGCAACATTAGAAAAAGTAGAAGAAAAAGAAAAAGAAGAATTAGAAGTAGAGAGTTCTGAAAAGTAAGAAAAAATAATGATTAATTAATAATTAAATATTTAAATTAAAATTGATAGACAAGTGTAGTTTAAGAAAAAGAGGCAAAAGGCCTCTTTTTTATTTTTTTTATTTAAAATAATTAATATTGTTTGCATTATTTGTATAATATATATTAATATGTTAAAATTTTAATATATAAAGTATGTACAAGTTATATGATAATAATGTATTAGGAGGTGTATAATGGGAGAAAAAATGGGAAAAGCAGATGAAAAAGAAAAAGTAGTTAAAGCTAAAGAGCAAGAAAAAACAGCAGAAGAAAAAGACAGCAAAACAGATTTAATAATAGACCCAGAAGTAATAGCATCAATAGTTGCAATGGAAATAGATAAAATGCAAAATGTAAATACAGTTGGAAATATCTTTGGAGCTTTTACAAGTAAGAACAAGGCAAATAAAGGAATAAAAGTTGAACTAAATGATGGTAAAGTTAAAATCGATGTGAATATTAATGTTGATTATGGTATGAGAATACCGGATATAGCTTTTGAAATTCAATCAAAACTTAAAAAGCAAGTTGAAGATATGACAGGATTTTTAGTAAATGAAGTTAATGTTCATGTTCAAGGAATAAGAGATCCAAAAGAGCAAAAGATAGAAGAAGCAAGTAGAAAAGCATTAGATTCAAAAGAATAATTACTTAAATAAAGTATTAGGGTAATATAACAAGTAATAATAAAAGATAAGTTAGAAATAATATACATATTTAGAAAAGAGGAAGTTATGAAAAAATTAGATAAATTTATATATTTTATATTTTCAGTTTTAATATTAGTTATGATAGTAATAGCAGTATTACTTATGCAAGGTATAATAGACATGTCTGTCTTTAAGCCTATAGAAAAATTTGTAAATAAATCACAAGATATAGTATTTGTGATATTTGTAATTTTAGGATTATTTGCAATTAAAGGAATATTTTTCCAACCAAGAGCAGAAAAAGCACAAAGAGGAATATTATTAGAAAATAAGAATGGAAAATTATTAATTGCTACAGCAACATTAGAAAATTTAGCAAATGATGTTGCAAAAGATTTGCCAGGAGTAGATAGTACAAATACTAAAATAGAAATAAATAAAAATAATAATTTAGTAGTTAAAGTAAAAACAGTTGTTTCAAAAGACGCTGTAATAAAACAAGTAACAAAGATATTACAAGAACAAATTAAAGAAGCTATAAAACAAGCATCTGACTTAGAAATTGATGAAGTAAATGTTGATATAACTAAGATATCAAATAGAAAAATGAAACAAGCAGAAATAGATGCTTTAAGTCAAGGAATGACAATTCAAGAATATAATGAATTTATAGAAGAAAAAAGAGAAGAAGCTAAAAAACAAGAACAAGAAGAAAAAGAAAAAGTAGAAGAAAAAGAAAAAGAAGAAAAATAATAAAAAAGAAAATTAAAAATAAAATAATAAACAAACAAAACAAACTAGAGGAGATTTACATTATGGAATTTATAGAAAAAAATAAATGGGCAATAATTTGTTCAATTATTGCTGTGATTTTAATATTATTGGGAGCAGTAGAAGTAATAATAAATGTATTATTTTTCGCTGCAGCATTAATACTTGGTGTATACATAGACAAAAAACCAGATATGATAAAAGAATTTTTAAAAAAAATAAAAAGCCAAAAAGATACAAAAGAAGCAGAAAAAGTAGAAGACAATAAAAATAATCAATAATAAAAGGAGAAAAACAATGAAAGAATTTATGGAATTTGTAGAACAAAATAAATGGGCTATAATCTGCTCTTTTATAGCAGTAATATTAATAGGATTAGGAGCTGTAAAAATAATAATGAATCTAATATTTTTTGTAGGGATGTTAGTATTAGGTGTCTTTATAGATAGAGAACCTGAAAAAGTAAATGAGTTTTTTAAGAAATTAAAAAATGAAAAAGAAGGAGAAGAAAACTAATAATATATGGAAGACAAAAATAAAAATACTAAATTATCAAGAAGGAAAATTAGAGAAGAATTATTTAAAATAATATTTGGATTAGAATTTAATGAAAACTTAAAATTAAAAGATAATTTGAATGATTTAGATTTAGATGAGTTTAAAAAAGAAGCTGCAAGAAAACAATTAGATAATTACATTGAATTATCTAAAGATATTATAGATGAAGAAGATAAAAAATATATAGAAAAAGTTATTGATATCTATCTAGACAATAGAAAAGATATTTTGAGAAACATAGAAAAATATCTTAAAGATACTTGGAGATTAGATAGAATAACAAAAACGTCTATATCATTAATTCAACTTGCAATAATTGAAATGAAATATATGGACTTAGATTATAAGATAGCTATAAATGAAGCATTAGAAATATCTAAAAAATATCAAGATAAAAAAGAAGTTAAGTTTATAAATGGAATACTTTCAAATTTTGTAAGTGAAAGT
>CAUPPN010000093.1:0-3576 GCA_963513115.1 uncultured Eubacteriales bacterium
ACGCCTTTTTCAACTAATCGACCTAAGATCGTTTTGATAGTGGATTGTGTCCAGTTCATTTTTTCTTGCAATATGGAGATGACTTTTTTACTAGTCACTCGATCATTTGCCCAAACTACACGCATGATTTCCCATTCAGCATCTGTGATATAAGTATTAAGTTTTATTGTGCTCATTTTCCTTTCCTCCTTTTTGTCTACAGATGTAAACTTAAATGCTTAAGATAAGTTTACACCTGTAAACTTATCTTGTCAAGTATTTATAATAAAGGTTATAAGTTTAACGGCTATAAAAGATTTATACTTTGAGGCTTTTGCAATTTCTAAAGTTTTAATCATAGTACTATTAAGAGTTGCCAGATATATTTGGAAAGAAGAGATAGAAGGATGGCACAACCTTTATATTTTAAAATATTCAGTATTAATAGGTAGTGAAGAAGAAATAATAAAGGAGTAGATATATTCCTAAGAACGAGGCTTTCCTAAAAATTAAAATTTTATTAATACTGGCGATCCAATTCATGTAGAAACAGTTGTGTATTTGAAAAGAAATAAGAAAAAATAACTAGAAATAATTATTTTAATAATATATTATTATATATGATAATTTTAACAACAATTATATAGGAAGGAATAAAAATGTTATCTAAAATGAAATTATGGTTTATTAACCAAAAGAACTTACTTAAAATGTTTAGGTTTGTTATTATAACAATAATATTATTAATAATAACTTGGGCATTAGACCATAGGTATACATGGATAAAATTATATATACCTAAACAATTATTATTAACAGTTGAAGTATCTGTTGATTTTTTATCAAATATATCAGGAGTATTTTTAACAATAAGTATATTCTGTTTTACTACAATAGTTACTGTTTTAAATAAGTATAGTAGTAATGTATCACCTAGAATGCTTCAAAATTTTATCGATAAAACAGGTGTTCTAAGCCTATATGGTATATTTGTAAGTGGCTTTTTTTATTCAATAATTAGTATATTACTATTACAAGATTTAGGAAAAGAAGAATACGTAATAGCTGGAAGTTTTGGCATTATATATTCCATAATTACAATGATAGGATTTATTATATTTTCAAAACAAGTTTTAGAAAATATTAAAATAGCTAATATTATTGAAGCATTAGATAATGATTGTGAAAAATTAATTGAAGAAGAAGTTGAACTTAGAAAATCTGCAAAAAGATATGATAGCAGTAGAATGGCAATTGAAATACCTATACTTGCACAGGACACAGGATACCTATTTAAAGTACAATCTGACGATATTATTAAAGAATTAAAAGGAATAAAATCTGAAGTTGTAATAACAAAAAGATTGGGAGAATATACAACAGAAGGTGAAGAAATTGGATTTTTAAAAATAATTGATGATGGCAAACTAGATATGCAGGAAAAACATGAACTAGTTAAGAAAATTAGTAAGTTAATTGTAATTAATATATATAAAAATACTGTAGATGATTATCATAGTCAGATAATAAACCTAACTGAAATTGCAAATATGGCATTAAGCCCTGGAACTAATGATCCAAATACAGCAATAGTATGTATTAATAAGATATCTACACTACTTGGTAAGTTAATGTCTACTGCAAATATGTTTTTGATATTAAAAGAAAATGAGAATACTAAAATAATATATAAAACATATTCTGTAGAAGAAGAACTATATCTTGTATTTAGCCAAATAATGAAGTATTCTAATGGAGACCCAATGGTTACTAGAGCAATACTACAAGGTGTATATATGATATATATGATGGCAGATAGGAATGCTAAACCAAGTATAAAAAAGTTCTTTGATTCTGCTTATGAAATATTAATTTCTAATTTTGACCATGAAATGCATTTAAATAAATTTGAAAAAATAAAGAACAATTTAGAAAAACATAGTATGGTAAATTAAATTAAATATAATATAATATTTTAAAATAGAAGAGGTTAGATGTATATCTAATCTTTTTTGATGGTATTATATATTGTTTTACCTTGTATTTTTTATAGGTTATGTTAAAATTCTAATTATTTATCTTTACAAATGTGCGTTAATATTATATAATTAAAGCGAAGATGTAGGAGGAGTGAAATGGATAAACTTGAAGAATATATTAAAGAAAAATATGTAATAACAAACAAAGAAATAGAAAAATTAGGATATGGCAGGCAATCATTAGCAGAACTTACAAAGAAAAACAAGATAGAAAGATTAAGACCAGGTGTTTATCAAGTAAAAGGAGAAGTAGTTGATGATTTTGCATTTATATCTTCTAATAGTAACCGGATAGTTTTTTCATATAATACTGCATTATATCTATATAATTTATCAGATAGAACACCAAATACATTTCATATCTCTGTACCACAAGGATATAATGCAAGTCATATAAAAAGAAGAAATAAAAATATAGTTGTACACTACATAAAAAAGGAGTGGCATGAAATAGGTAAAACAGAAATTAAATCACCACAAGGTAATACTCTTCCGGTATATGATTTAGAAAGAACTATTTGTGACATAATAATTGATAGAGAAAAAATTGATAAGCAAATATTTTCAGATGCTATAACTAGATATTTTAAACTTAAAAATAATAACTTGAGGAGATTAATACAATATAGCAGAATATTTAAAATAGAAGAAGAAGTTAGAAAATATATGGAGGTTTTAACATAGGTTGATTAATATTGAAAGCATAAAAGGAAAAATAAGGAATATATCTAAAGATAAAAATTTAAGCTCGCAAGAAGTATTACAAATGTATTTTTTCGAAAGGTTTTTAAAAAGATTATCTATATCAAAATATAAAAACAATTTTGTAATAAAGGGCGGTTTCCTTATTTCTTCTATAATAGGTATAGAAAATAGGACTACTATGGATATTGATACAACAGTTAAAGGCATACCTCTTAGAAAAGAGGGTATTAAAGAAATAGTAGAAGAAATTATAAATATTGAGGTTAATGATGGAATTAAATTTAAATTGAAAGGAATTCACTACATAAAGGAAGATGATGAATATGAGAATTTCAGAGTATCCATAGTTGCAGAGATAGGTAAGATAAAAAATCCAATGAAAATTGATATAACAACAGGAGATATAATAACTCCAAGAGAAATTGAATATTCATATAAAAGTATATTTAATAAGGAAAATATAAAAGTTATGGCTTACACATTAGAGACGGTGATTGCTGAAAAGTATGAAAGCATTATTAAAAGAAATATAACTACAACTAGAATGAGAGATTTCTATGATTTATATATTTTATATAATTTAAAAAATAAAGAAATAGATTATAAAATATTAAAAGAAGCTATAACAAAAACTTCAATTAGAAGAGAGAGCTTAGAGATTATTAAAAATTACAGAGAAATTCTAGAGGATATAAAAAAAGATCCATATTTATTGGATTTATGGAATAGCTATAGAAAAGAAAATAAATATATAGGAAATTTAGAATTTGATGATGTTATAAAAACTATAAGTGATATTTCAGAAAAAATTAATGAAATATAAAGTTTATTAAATATAATATTTTAAAATAGA
>CAUPPN010000094.1:0-3494 GCA_963513115.1 uncultured Eubacteriales bacterium
ATATCCTATTACATGAGAACATTCAGATCCTCTTAGATATGTTCTCTTTGGTTCTGAAACTATAGTAACTCCTGGCATTGCAAAACTATTTTCTTCTAATTTCATTGCAGTTTCTCTTTTTATAGAACCAGTTACTTTTAAAGGTTTTATCTTGCTAAAAGATTCTGTTTTCATAAGATCTCTTACTTCTAATATTTTTCTTATATCATTATTATCTGCTTTATCTATTTCATATTTTTCTTTAAGTAAATTAAAAGCTTCTTCTGCAGATGCCTCATTAGGTATCTTATTTTTCTTTTTCCAATTTTCTAGTTTTTCACCTTCTATATATCTATATTTCTTATTGTTTATATCAATTGGAAATGTTGATTTATATTTTTCATTATTACTTTCTAATATACTAATAAGTTCAAATGCCATCTTATTTAATGTTTTATTATCTGAAACTGTTTCATATAATTCTACATTATAATCTAAATATGTACCTGCATATGGTACACCTGTTCTATCTGTTATAGCTCCTCTTGATGGTTCTATAGCAACTTCTTTTGTTAGTCTCGTATTAGATTGTGCTCTATAGTTTTCACCTTCTATTACCTGTAATTTGAATAAATATGAAATTAATATTATTCCAACTAAGTATATTAAAAATGTATAAAAACTGTATCTATGTTTTACAATTTTATTTATTTTTATTTCTTTGTTTTTCTTTTTAGTTGCTTTATCTATGTTCTTTTTTCTTTTTATTGGCATATTGTTCCCTTTCAATAAACTAAAATTAAAAATACCTTGTTAACATATTATTGTTTTTATAGATTGCTTTTAACTTGCTACCTATAAAAGAAGTAACCGGATATATTATCATAATTATCAACATATTATATATAATTTCTATTCCTAAAATCTTTAAAAATACTAGCACTTCGAAATTTGACTGTTTTATTGCTATACATAATAAATAATATATTATACCATACACAATTGTTGCTACAGTAATTTTTAATATATCTACATATATAGAACTTGTATATATTATATTATTAAACTTTTCTACAATAAGTGTTGCTGTTAAAAGTGATAATGTTGTAGCTCCAATAATAGATGAACTAGAAAAATCTATAATTAATCCAGCTACTATTGCAATTATTATATATGCCGGTTTACTAGTATATGTTACAAGTAAAGTTAAATATATAAGCATTAAATTAGGTTTAACTCCCCACATTGTTATGTTATTAAAAAATGACATTTGTATAAAAAATACTAAATATGAAATTATAAGCAAAAATATTATTATTATATTTTTTTTCATTCTTCCTCTTTTCATCTATTGAACACTTTGTGTGTTTTCTGTGTTTTGAGCTTCTATTTTTTGTGATTTTATTTTATTATCTGTATTCACATCATTATTTTTCTTGCTATTATTACTATTATTACTATTGTTATTATTATTTTTTTCATTTTGATTTGTTAAAACTAATAGGTTTCTTACACTATTAGGATCTATTGCAGTATTAACTGTAACATATGAATTTGATTCATTAGACTTATATATAATATCTGCAACCCTTCCTACATATATTCCACCCGGGAAAACACCTCCCATTCCTGATGTATATATATATTGTTCTGATATTATTCTGCTATTTTGTGGTAACATTGTAAGGATTAGTCCATTTTCTAAATTGCCTTCAGCTATTAGTGACTCTGCGCTATTACCAACTCTTACTGTTATTTTACTTGCAGGATCAGTTATTAATTGTACCTTAGATGTATTTTTAGAAACTGTAATTACTCTACCATATAATCCTTTAGCTGCTACAACAATCATATTTTCTTTTATTCCCTTATCTTCACCAACGTTTATAATTGCTGTTTTTTCATAATTACTAATACTTTTAGAAACCACTTGTGCTGGTATTCCTTCATAATTTTTATAACTATCTTTTATGCCTAAAAGTTCTGCAAGCTCATCATTTTTTGATTTTAAAACATCTATTTCATTGCTTTTAAGTCTTAATTCTTCTATCTCTTTTTTAAGCTCTTCATTTTCATTTAATATATTTTGTAAATTTTTACCTAATGTTTCTGATTCGCTTTTTAACTCTCTTTTTCTACTGAATTTATATATTGGAGACGCCATACTTGTTGATATGTTATTTAACACACCAAATTGTTTTGCATTTGTATTAGATATAAATATTAGCGTTACTAATATTACAAATGTTATTACACTTATTATTATTTTTGTTTGTTTCCAATCCTTCATTTTTCCTCCAATTTAGCAATCCATTATACTTATATATTTGCCATCTCCTATTATTATATGATCTAATAAATCTATTTTAAAAGTTTTACATAATTCTGTTAATTTTTTAGTATATATAATATCACTTTTGCTTGGTATAACGCGTCCGCTTGGATGGTTATGTGCTAATATTATATTTGGCATTTCTACCATGATTGCTTCTTTAATTATTGCGATAGGTTCTACTTCAACTGATAACATATTATCACTTGTATATATTTTTTCATGTTTTATTGCGTTTTTAGCATCTAAAAATAGTACTCTCAATTCTTCTTTTTTAAATATCTCATTTCAGGCATAAGATATTTTGCTAAATCTTCACTTGATGAAATTACTATTTCCAAATTATCTATTGGTCTTTCTACTCTTTTAATTAATTCTCCAACAGCAAGTAATTGTATTGATCTCACTCTGCCTAGTCCTTTTATTTTCATGTATTCCGATTGTTTTAGATTAAATACATCTCTTATTTTTCCTTTTGATTTAAATAGGAGCTCTCTTGCAATTTCAACAGAACTCCTATTTTTAATTCCTGACCTCAATATTATTGCAACTAATTCTGCATCTGATAAATACTTTGTTCCATATCTTTCTAGCTTTTCATATGGCCTTTCCATATATGACATTTCTTCTATTTTAATATTACAATCCTTTCTGCCATATAATTCAAAATTAATTAATGTAGTGGTATGTCAATATTCCCAATATAACTCCAATTATTGTAGATACTGTTAAGTTAATCGTAAATGAAAATGTAAATTTAATTACATTTAAATCTAAAGTTACTGGGCTCGGAAATCCAAATTCCTTTCCGTAATTTAACCACCATATTCCTTTTTTAGCTGCAAATTCACCAACTAATCCTCCTAATACTATTCCAATAAATATTAAAAGTATTAGCATAAATTTTCTTTCATTTTTGCTCATTTTTACCTCTATTCCATCTTTTGTATTTTAGTGCTTTTATTTTTTCAAAAAACTATTATAATTTATATATTTTAATCATATGTATTATATATTTTATTTCTTTATTTTTCAATAATTAAATGGATTTTAACAATATATTTAATAATTCATATTAAATTATTTTTAAATTTTATAATTAATTTATTTTAAATTTTAGCCAATTTATTTTTCTATAAATGCTTAATTTTTTAAATTCATTTTATATAACCAATATATTATT
>CAUPPN010000095.1:0-3419 GCA_963513115.1 uncultured Eubacteriales bacterium
TCTTATTATTTTTATCCAAATATACATTTGTATTTTTAAATGTTTGTAATGTTCCATCTGGTAGTTTTGCAGTATATGTTTGGCTTGATACAATATTTCTAAACCATTTATGTTTAATCAAGTTAACTATTACTTTTTTAAGGTCTTTTGTATTAGTCATACCATTATAATCAAAACCAGAAGGATCATTAATTACAGTATTAGTATATCCTTTTTCACTTAAATATTTTTTTAACTCTTTTTTAAATATTTCTTGTCTTTTATGTACATCTTTTTCTTTTTTATCTATCTTTTGTGCTACATAATCTGCAAGTACATAAGCAGCATCATTTCCTGATGGTACAAGCATTGCAGCATATATATTTTCTACAGTATATTTTTTAGTAGTAATATTTGCAACTGATGAACCTTCTTTTACTAAACTTAAAACTTCTTTACTAGGTGTTATTATTTCATCATTCTTTACTAAAGTACTTGCAAAATCTATAACAAATAGCTTTGTTAAACTTGCTGGTGGTATTAATTCATCTGGCTTTTTTTCTGCATATGCTTCACCATCTTCTAAGTCTATTGCAACTAATGACTTTGCATTATATCCAACTACCACCTTATTTGTATGAAATATTCTATCTTTTATTTTAACTAAACTTTTTTTAAAATTCTTATTATTCATTCCAATTAATAATACTATTGCACATATTATTAATATAGCAATTATTACTTTTATTATTTTTTTCATATTTTCTCCCTAATTAAAACAATATAATATTTAACAAATATGCTATTACACAAACTATTATATATTAAATATATTAATTACTATATACCCATTTCTTTTTCTTCAATTGCCTTAAGTGTTACACCATCTTTTGTTTTCCACTCTGTTCTTCCATTAGCAGAAGCACCTAGCAAAAATGATGCAGCATATGATGGGCTATTGAACAAATAGTCTTTTGTAATCTTTCCGCCTACTACTTCACCATTTTTAATGCATTTTTCACGAATTTCTTTTAACTTATCTGATATAGAATTAGTATTGTTTTCATCCATCACGCTTCCTTTTAATACAACATAGCCTTCATTTGTTCTTATGCATTTTCCTTCAATTAACTTGTTTGCTTTTTTTCTTCTTCTAGATAGGTATAATTCAAGTTCATTGCTACTATTAGTTTCAATTCCTTCTTTTTTATTATTTTTTATCTTATCTTTTTTAACTAAAGGAACAAATACTTTGTAACCTAAAACACCTAATACCATTTTAGAGTATTCAATGAAATCTTCTAATTCTGATTCTTTTTCTTCTGTTACATTTCCAGGGTTTGGATCATTTCCATTCCTTACTATATATCTATCTGTTTCTAATGCTAAATTAGTAAACTTGTTTTCAAGATAGCTTATTTCTGTAGGTCCAAAAGAATTATTTTGAGTAGTTAGCATTACTGCCTCTGAAAAGAATTGCTTATCTTTCAAGTGTTCTGCTACCCTATATAATACTCCTTCACCGTTTTTTCTTATTCCTGCTTGCCCTATGTATACTTCATCTTTTTCATCTTCATTTTTACCAAATAGAAAATATACTCCACTTTGTTTTAAGTCTTGTCTATCCTTACATTCATCTAAGTATGTTCTAGGCACCTTATATGCAAGTCCTGTCCAATTAGACATTGTACATTTTATTCTTCCTGTTACTTCTCCATCTATTAAAAATAGGTTAAAGCTTTTACTGTTTTTCATTTTCACCTCGTATTTTATTATTATTTTAAGTATTGCACATATATTAAGTTATTTACTGTATATTAAATACCTACAAATTCTTCTACTATTTTTCTTACCTTTTTTAAGAATCCATTCTTTTTCTTTTCTCTTGCTCCACCTAGCCTGCTTACTCCTGTTATACAGTTATCTAAATCCATTCCTTCATCTGTTGCATAGCCTTTGCTAAGTGATCTTTTAATATAGTATCTTGCCTTATCTTCATTTAGGTTATTTTCTGATACTACTTCATCAATTTTCTTTTCTCTTTCTACTTTAGCATATGCATAGAATGATTCTAAAATGTCTTCTACATTTTCAAATTGTTCTAAGTCATGATTTTGTATATATTTAAGTAATAATTCTTTTTTGCTTCTTGTTTCAATACTTGAGCTTGCAACTCTTGTAATTTCTTCTTCAATATCTTTGCTTTCTTTTCCTTCTTGCTTCTTTTCTAATATTAATCTTAATATATAGTCTAAGTTAATATCGTCTGTTTTTAAATAGTCTATGTAGAATTCTACATCAGAATAACTTATATTATTTTCATGATCTTCGTGCTCTTCTCTTTGCCATTCGTCTTTTATTTTTAAATATGTACTTTTGTAATCTTGCATTTGTCTTTCTGATATAATCTTGTCTGCTTTTTCAAACTCATCAAAGTTTTTTAATATATTTGTTATTGTAAGTAACTTTCCAAATATTTTAACAAATTGTGCTTTTTGTTCTTCTGTTTGTATTTTTGTAGGGTCTTCAAAGTTAACTAGTATTTTTGAACATATACCAAGATATCCTTCTTTGAAATTACCATTTAAATCATAGTATCCATCCATGTATTCTTTAAAGCTTTTTTCAAGTATTATATCTGCAGAATTTTCATCTCCAAATTTTCTAATTGCTTCATCTGTTGCTTTTTCTAAATCTCTAAAACATACAATATTACCAAATGGTTTTACCTTGCTTAATATCCTATTTGTTCTTGAGTATGCTTGTATTAATCCATGATATCTTAGATTCTTATCTACAAATAATGTATTTAATGTAGGTGCATCAAATCCTGTTAAGAACATTCCTACTACAATTAATAAGTCAATATCCTTATTCTTTACTCTTCTTGATACATCCCTATAGTAATTTTGAAAGTCTATTCCATCTGATGCAAAATTTGTTTCAAATGTCTTGTCATAGTCTTGTATAACATGTTCTATAAACTGTTTTGAAGTCTTATCTAATTCATCTATATCTAAACTTTCATCTTCAACATTACCTACCACATCTTGTTCTTCATTTTGAGCATAACTAAATATTGTAAATACTCTAAGCCTTTCTTCTTCTGGTATATTTTCTTGGCTTTTCTTAAATTGAATATAATACTGTTTTGCCATTTGTATACTTTCAACTGCAAACATTGCATTAAAACCTTTTTCTCTTTTTTGCTCAATATTTAAATTTTCATTTCTATGAGTTTTTTTGTCATAGTTTTCTAATATATATTCTACTATTTTTTCAATCCTATTTTCATGTAATAGTAATTTTGAATCTTCACCTTCTAACTCAATTGCATTTTCTTCAGCCTTCTTATACTCATATAGCAAATTATTATAGTCTACTTTAAACTTTAATACCTTCCCATCTCTTATTGCATCTGTTATTACATAGCTATGTAA
>CAUPPN010000096.1:0-3404 GCA_963513115.1 uncultured Eubacteriales bacterium
ACACCAAATGTTGTTTTAAGACAAGAACCTAATACGACAAGTAACAAGCTTGGATTTATGTATAAAACAGATGTGGTCGATGTATTAGAAGAAAGTGGTGAATGGTATAAGATAGTATTTAATGGAAAAACTGGTTATACTAAAAAAGAGTTTGTCGATGTAGAAGGCAATGAAAAAATCAAAAAACCAGAAAAACCAGAAAATCAAAAAACAAATGAAAATAAGAAACCAGAAATAGAAGAAGGGCAAGTTGAAAATAATTTTAATAAAGAGAATAATAAAAAAAATGATGAGAAGGCTGAGATTCAAACTTCTGAAGAATGGAATAAAGGAAGTGGCAAAGAAGAAAATAAAGGAGCAGGAGAAATTAAAAAAATAACAAAAGATGTAGTATTAAGAAATTATCCTGTTATATATTCTATTGAAACTGAAAAAGTAGCTTCAGGAAAAGAGGCAGAAGTAATGTCTATTAGAGGAAAATGGACTAAAATTACAGTTGATGGACATATTGGTTGGATACCAAATAATGCGTTAGAACAAAAGCAAGATTAAGAAAAATAAAAATAAAATAAAAATCTTTTAATATAAGATGAAAAAAAGATAAAATAAATAGGGGACTAGAAAGAGGAAGAATTGTTTGAAACACTTTTAGGATACTTTTTAGGATTAATATATGGGGAATATAATAATATATTCCCCTTTTTTATTTGTATAGTAGTATATACTTTTTTAAGTATATCTAAAAAGGAAAAAAGAAATGAAGGAGAAGTCCCTCAATATTATGTCAAAAATAACCATAAAGCTATAATTGATAAAGACGTATGGGAGAGAGTACAAATGATGCTTAAGGCACATAGCAGAAGTAAAAGGAAACGCTTATCAAATAGTATATTTTCAGGAAAACTAGTCTGTGCAGATTGTGGTGAAATTTATGGATCTAAAATATGGCATTCTAATGATAAGTATAGAAAGAAAGTATGGCAGTGTAATTCAAAATATAAAAATGAAATAAAGTGTAAAACTCCAAGTGTAGATGATGATAAAATAAAAAAGGCATTTGTTATTGCTATAAATGAAGTTATAGAAAACAAAGAAGAAATTATAGCTACACAATTAGAAATGGTAAAAAAGTTATTTGGAACAGACGACTTAAAGGATAAGGAAAAAGAAATAGATAAAAAAATTAATTCATTATTTGATGAGGTAGATGAAATTATAGAAGCAAATAGAAGAACACCTCAAAATCAAAAGAAATATGAAATTGAATATAAAAAGCTAATTGCTAAAATAGAAAAGCTAAAGAAAGAACAAGAGATTATAAAAGAAAAGATATTTAATAAAGATATTAAGAAATTTAAGATACTAGAATTCTTAGAAAATATAAAGAAACAAGACCTATTAACTAAGTTTAATGAAGATCTATGGCTAATAAGTGTTGAAGAAGTTATAGTAAAAAGAGATAAAGTATTTAGCTTTAAATTTAAAAATGGTTCAAAAATAGATGTACCATTTGACAAAATCAAAAAAAGGCTCTATAATGCTGACACAAAAAAAGGAGGAAAACATGGAAGAAATTAAAGAAATGCTAAGTATTACCATCAATGGAAAAGACGGAAAAGAAAAAATATACTCAATAGATAAAGAAAAAGATGAATACATATTTACATGTGAGTATGATGCAAAAAACGATGTTACTGAATATGATATGAGCAAGAAAAGCAAAGAAGAATATGAGCAATTGATGGAAGAGCTAAAAAGTATCTTAGCTAAATGGTAATAAGGAATAAAGGTTAGAATAATATCTAGCCTTTTTTAATATTAAAAAATAGTAATGAATAGATACAATAATTTAAAGAAAAGAAAATAATAGATATACTAAAGTTAATATTAGAAAAAGGAATAAAAATATATGGAAAAGAAAAAGATAGTTTCGATATTTGCAATTATTGCTATATTGTTTGTCATAATAGGTGGGAGGTACAATAGTTACTCCTTAAATGAAATAGTTGCAAGCAATAATAGGCAAAATATAAACGAAATAGAAGAAAAGTTTGAAACAGTAAAGGGATCAAAGCTTAAAATAGGGGACTATGTAAATTATGATCATACACTACAAGTAGACCCAAATACAAAAGAAACAATTAAAGTACCAAAAGAAAAGCTTATATACACATCAATTAAGGGTGACTTAGATAATTCTGGAAATGGAGTAGGTACTCAAACAGTAGATGTAACAAATTACAAGACAAAGTGGAGAGTGTATGATATACAAGGTGACCAAGTACTTTTAATGCCAGAGACAGAACCACCAGCAGAAATAACAGCAAAAAGTGCATTAGGTTACCTGTGGTTGGAAAAAGAAATGCATAATATAGCAGGATTATATGGACATGGATATGGTGCAGATGAAACAAAAGAGTTTAATTACGAAGTTGGTTCTAGAATACCATCAGAGGGAGATACGAAAGCAGAGACAAAAACAGGAACAGGTGCAAGACCGATGTTATTTAAAGATATAGAAGAAGCATATGGAATAACAACAGATGAGCAAAGACAAGAATTAAGTGATGATGGTAGTAAAACAAATTGGCCAGTAGGATCAAATAAGTTAGAAGAGGCAATATATTATCCAACATTAAATAAGAATAATACAAGATCAAAAGAAGAAAAGATAGATGATCATGCAACAGGTAATATAGGAGTAAGCAAGACAATAAAGAGATTAACAGATATAAAAAATGGAAATTATAATGTACACAAATTAAGTCGACTACATACAAAAACATATGATACAAATACAGGAAAAGACATACAAAAAGAAATAATACATATTTATTCGAATACACTAGGATCTCGTAGCTTTAGCATCTTTGATAGCTTCGTGATTTTCAACTGTGGCTTTGTCAGCTCTTACAACTTCAGCTCAGAGGGCTACCGCTTCGGTTTTGGCCGTAGCTCTAGCTTCGGTATCGATGAGAACACTTTGTGCCCGCGCCCAGTTGTTTTTCTATCTTCTACGAACAAATACTACAAAGAACAAGGAGAAGGTGAATATGCAACATACAGTCTTATAAAAGGAGAAAATGAAGAATCACAGCATCTCAAAATCCAGAATCCTTACAATGTTAGCTTGAATAATGTAAGCTTGAAGGGTACGTACGCGGATAGGTTGCTATTTGAAAGCAAGCTAGACGAACCCACACAAGATGTGACATACACAAACCTAACAAGAGCAGACGGAACAAAAGCAATAAACATAACATATACAGTAGAAGGATTACCAGAAGGTATTACATATGATGTTGTTGAAAAAGAAGTAGGAGATGGAAAAGAAGAAATAACTATACAGATATATCCTAAAGAAATAAGTGTTGTAGCAAATGTTAATAAAAAGGATATATATG
>CAUPPN010000097.1:0-3382 GCA_963513115.1 uncultured Eubacteriales bacterium
GCTTTTTAAATCTTCTGATACTAAATTAATTTTAGGCAATTCTGTTATTTTTTCATTTTTTTCTTCTATTTGCTTTGTTATATTTGCAACCCCTATTAATGTATTTGCGTTTTGTGTTACACCTAATGATTCAACATTTGATCTTAGTGTTATATTTTTTGTTTCTGCAAGTATATTCATAGTTATTGGTAATACATATTTTGAATTTGTTTTATTATTTTCAAATATAAGAACTGCTGATTCTGTCCCCGCTTTACTTGGTGTTATTAATAGTTCTTTTGTAGATTTTGAAAATACTATTTTAGTATTTCCTGTTGTTTGTTCAATTTTCATTTCAAAGTCTTCTAATGATTCTTCTTCAGAATTTAAAACAACATTAACTTTTTTTGTTTCTTCATTTTTAAGTGTTAAAAAACTACCAGAAGTTGAGCTTTCACTACTAGAAATTATATTTTCACCATCTTTTATATATATTATATTTTCACTAGCAAACACTCTCATTGTAGTAATTGCTAGAACTGCTGCAATTATTATTAAAAATATTTTTATGGTTTTTTTCATGTTTATCTCCTTTTTATCTCCTTTTTAATTCTAATTTAAAAATACCAATAATTGATTGAATTTGCAATCAATAATTTTATTTTATATACTTTTTAAAATATTTTAAAAAGAAAAGAAAAATGATAAAGAAATTTTCTTTATCATTTTAATCATATATTTTTTATTATATATTTAATAATATTTTATGCTTTAAAATCTAAATCAGGCATATCTGTTTTTTTCTCATCTACTTTTAAGTATTCTTTTTGTGCATATCCAAGCATTGATGCTACTACTGAAGATGGGAATTGTTTAATAATTCTATTTAACTTAGTAATAGTGTCATTATATAACATTCTTGAAACTCTAACTTTGTTTTCATAGTCATTAATACTATTCATAGTATTTGAATATAATTCTGATGCTTTAAGTTCTGGGTATCTTTCAACTACTACATTAATTTTTGATATTACTTCTTTAATAAGTTCTTCATTTTTTTCTACTGCATCTGTTGAATTAGCAGGTTGTCTTTTTCCTATTACATCTAATAGTGTTTGTCTTTCATGTTCAGAATATGATCCTGTAGCTTTAGCAAGTTGTGTTAATGCATCAAATCTTGATTGTTGATTAACTCCTATTTGTGAAAAGCTATTATTTACTGTTTCTTCTGCCATTACTAATTGATTTTGTATTTTTATCACATAAAGTACTAAAAGTACTATTATTACTATTAATATTATCCACCAAGGCATATTATCTTCCTCCTTCATTATTATATTTTAATTATACTATAATATATCAGCTTTGCAAACATATTATATAATTATTTCATAATTTCTTTAACCCTATTTGATTTGGTAGGAGTTATCTACCGCCTCCACCGGATCCTCCTCCAGAGAAGCCTCCTCCTCCTGAAAATGACGAAGATCCTCCATATCCATTATATGAACTTTGAGTATATGTATTATATGCAGTATCTGAATAACTATTTAATATTATCCAAGTATTGTATGTATCTATTCCATTTGCAAACTCATAATCTGGTGCTATTTCCTTAAATTCTTTTAATACTTTTTCACCTTTTCCTATTGCTGTTGCAATTATTAGTATTTCATCCCAAATATGTACTTCTATTGATTCTTTTTCATTCATTAATGTAAAGTCATCTAAGAAATGAGTATAACCATAATATCTTTCTGCTTCTTCTATTCCTTTTTCAGTAAGTTTGAAATTTCTTATATTTTTATCTATATATCCATTTTCATATGCTAATTTTCTTGCTTCTATTTTTGCATTAGTTATTAATGCAGAAAATACTTCAGAATCATCTCTTATTATTCTTTTTAAATCTTCTTTTCTTGTGTAGTCCTTATCTCCTTTTGCAATTAATAGATATTCGAAGAAGTCTTCTTCAAATTCACTTTCAAATTCTGGAGTTTTTAATATGTGTATAACATCTTCTGTTTTAGTTGTAGTGCTTAATATCTTTTTAACTTCAATTTCTTGTTTTGTAATTTCTATTACACCTTGTTTTATCCATTTAAGCATTTGTGCTGATATTAGGTTTTTAAATGATTCTCCCGTTTGTGTTAAATGTAATAATAATATATTAGCATCATATATTCTTTCTCTCCAATATGGATATTTTTTTCTTGTAACTCCCTTTCCTTTAACAAGAGTTTTATTCATTCTTTTTGCACCGACTAACATTAGTATCCACATAATAATAAATGGGAAAAACCTAGAAAAATTTTCAAAATTACCTTCTTTTTTATAGTTATTATATTTAGAATTCTCAATTGCTTCTGATTTCATTGTATCAAAGCTTTCATTTGATGTAATACCTACTGGATTTAATAATCCTTTATTAAATTTCATCATTATGATCACTGAAGAATTTGAAGTAAAACTAGAAGTGTTTTTTGCAACTGCTTTTCCTTCATCAAATATTATTTCACCATTATATCCAAATGCCCATATCCCAGCATTTTCTTTTGAAAGAGGTGTTCCATCTTCTAATTGTAAATTAACAGAAATATTTTTAGGTGCAGGTTCCATATCTCTATTAATAAACATTATATTAAACCCATCATAGTCTGAAAAAGATCTTACAGCATTCTTATATGTAAAATTAACTGTATATATATTTTTACCTCTTACACTTTTTCCAAAACATAATTCAAAATCATTTTTAGTTGTATTTGTATTAACACCGCATTTTCTTGCTTTTTCTTCAAATGAAGCGTCTATATCCCAGTTAGTTCCTATATTTTGATATTCACCATTTAAATCACTTACATGAAAATTTGTTATTTCCATTCCATTTAAGTTAGAAAAAGGTATATAGTATTCTGTTCCTTTATTTGTATATGTTTTCCATTTTTGACTAACCATAATATCACCATTTTTCATTATTGTAGCATATACATCTATACTTTCTATTGATTCACTTTGAGCATATGATACATTTAAAAATAGCATGGCTAGTATAATAGATATGAAAATAAGTATCATTTTACTCTTACTATATTTAATTTTCATATTATTTTTATAAATATTTTTTTCAATCATTTTATTACCATCTCTTATATAATTATTACTTAAACTATATTATATATATTTATGTTTTTCAATATAATTTAAAATCAAAAAAATATATTAAATAAAAATTAGAAAAAAGAAAAAGAAGAAAAGATACACCATATGGTGTATCTTCAAAAGTTCAAAAGACTATTTAATTAACTATATACCAATATTTCTCTTGTCTGTTACTTTCTTTCTTGTAATTACTACATATGCTATTGCTCCTAATAATACTATTATTGGAAGGCCTCCTTTTGTT
>CAUPPN010000098.1:0-3341 GCA_963513115.1 uncultured Eubacteriales bacterium
AGAAACACAAAAAAAGGTAATAAAAGCCTTAGAAGAGCATATTGAAGAAGACAAAATAATTTGTACTGCAAGAGGACATGTTAATTTATCAGTACTTAAATATCCAGATGAAGCTAGGAAATTTGTTATTGAAAATATTGAAAAAATAGAAAAAATTAACAAAGAAGATAATTATGAAGGCGGAGACTATTATAGTTATATAGTAACTCATACCTTTAGAGATTTGAATGAAAAAAAACAAGATAGATTAGTAGAAATAGTTCTTGCAGAAATGAATGTAACTTATTACTTAATTAGTGAAATTATATCAGATTATAATGAATCAATTGAATTAATGGAATATTATCCGAATAAGTATTGTGTAAATACTGATAATAGTTACAACTTATTTAAAGTAATTGGTAAAGAAGATATAATTAGAAAATCTATGTTTTTCTATATTGATTATTACAATGAAATATCAAAGAAGATATTTGCTTTAAGAAGTTCTGATGAACATCTTAATAGAGCTTTAAACAATTTCTTGACTTTTGAATTAATGAATGCATTAAGATATGCATATGCTATTAAAGATGAAGAAAAAGCTAAAGAAATAAGAGCAATATCAGAAAATATGAGATTTCAAAAAGAACTTGATAAAAGTGCTGAATACAGATATGGAGTTGGATATGAATTTGACTATAGTGAATATAGGTTAGATAGTTTCAACAAATAGCTACAAAAATTAAAGATATGGGAAAATTCCCATATCTTTTTTACTTGACAAAAATATAAATGTGTAGTATTATTAATATATCAAAAAAGAAGAGTAATCTCACCTTATGATTTTTATATTAATAAGGTAATAATATTTATATATAATATTAGGATAGACTTTCTTTTTTGCAAGTCTATATTTTTTTGGAGGTAAATCATTAAACAATTAATGAATGAAGATATAACAGTAAGTGAGATGACTGTTATAGATGAAAAAGGAAAACAATTAGGAACAAAAACATTAGAAGAAGCATTAGAGATAGCAGGGGATAAAAAGCTAGATCTAATCTTAGTTGGACCAAAAGCTAAACCATATCCAATTGCTAAATTAATGGATTATGGAAAATTAGAATTTGAAAAGGCAAAAAGACAAAAAGAAGCTAGAAAGAAATCTAAACAAACAGAAACAAAGGAAATTAGATTATCACCAAATATTGCTGAGCATGATATTGCATATAAGAGCAAAAATGCTAGAGATTTTATTGAAAAAGGTAATAAAGTTAAAATAACTATGAGATTCCGTGGAAGAGAAATTGCAAAAAGTGATATTGGTAAAGAGGTTATGTCTAGATTTGCCAAAACATTGGAAGATGTTGCAGAAATAGTAAAAAAACCTTCTATGGAAGGAAGAACAATGCAAATGATTTTAGCAAAGAAAAAATAATAAATATATTAGGAGGAAGATATTATGCCAAAAATGAAAACAAATAGAGCTGCAAATAAGAGATATTCATTTACAGGAACAAAAAAAGTTAAAAGAACAAAGGCTAATAGACGTCACTTATTAGCAAATAAGACAAAAAGACAAAAAACAAATGCTAGAAAACAAGGTGGAATGGCAGATGAATCTAAAGTAAAACAAATCAAAAAATTATTACCATATGGTAACAAATAGTAGGAGGAAATAAAGATGGCAAGGATAAAAGCAGGTAAAACTACAAGAGCAAGACGTAAAAAAGTTATAAAAAGTGCCAAAGGATATTTCGGAAGAAAAGGTACAAATTATAAAATAGCACACCAACAAGTTATGAAATCAGGAAACTATGCATATGTTGGTAGAAAATTAAAGAAAAGACAATACAGAAGCCTATGGATAACAAGAATAAACGCTGCAGCTAGAATAAATGGAACAACATATAGTGAATTAATGCATAACTTAAAAGCTAATAATATTCAAATAAATAGAAAAATGTTAGCAGAAATGGCTGTTAATGATTCTAAGGGATTTGAAGATCTTGTAAAAAAGGTTTCAAAATAGTATTGACAAAATGAAATAGTAATAATATAATAACAATTGTAATAGCTTGTGAAAGTTATTCAATTGATGCATCCTTAGCTCAGTTGGTCAGAGCAACCGGCTCATAACCGGTGGGTCCAAGGTTCGAGTCCTTGAGGATGCACCATTTTATTATATAATGGGTAGGTGGCCGAGTGGTTAAAGGCGACAGACTGTAAATCTGTTCTCGTGAGGGTACGTAGGTTCGAATCCTACCCTGCCCACCAAGATAGTACTTTTTAAGTACTATTTTTTTATGTTAAAAATGATAATAGAACATACAATCTTTAAAATATTAAAAAAATTAATAAAACAATAAAGCATTAAAATAATAAAATAGTAAAAAAATTAAAATAATAAAGCATAAAAAAAGAGGTGAATTAATTCATCTCTTGAGTTTTATGCATTTTCATCTGGTTCAGGTATACTATCAATATAATTTTGATTTATTTTTTCATCAATCTTATTTTGTAAAGTATCATAATTTTCACCAGTAACTTCAGAAAGTTCACTAATTAAAACTTGTTGTGCATTTAAAAACATTTTCTTTTCACTAGTTGATAGATTCTTTTCTTTGTTTCTAAAGCTTAGATTTCTATATATATCTGCTATTTCAAATAGGTCACCTGTTTTTAATCTTTCCTTATTATCATTATATCTTTTACTCCATTTTTCTGACATATCAGTAGTATCTTCTAAAAGAATACCTAGAACTTCTTTTGCTTGTTCCTTACTAACTAAATGTCTTAGACCTAATTCTTCAGCGTGATCATGTGGAACCATTATAGTTACTTCACCTGGCATTTTGATTATATAATATTTTTCATCTTTGCCTAAAATTGTTTTTTCTTCAATTCTATCGATAACTCCTGCACCATGCATTGGGTAGAATATCTTATCACCTTGATTAAACATTATTTATCTCCTTTAATATACTCTAATTATAACACAAAAAAGCATTAAGTGCAAAAGGAAAACAATGGTAAAATAATTATTGTATCATTATTAATATTGAATTAAAATAGTTTTAGATAATATATTTTAAATGATATAATAATATTCAAATACATGTAGATATATAATATATGAATTCAAATATATATAAATATATAAAGGTAGGTAATATGGAAAAAGAAGAACTAAATAAGCTAATAAGCCATATTGACGATGAACAATACCGTTTTATTATACAATTTCTCGCTTTAAGTGGTTTGCGTATCGGTGAACTTATACCATTAACATATGACGATATAGATCTTAATAACAGAACTATAAACATTGATAAGACTTTCAACCCGACTAAAAAAAT
>CAUPPN010000099.1:0-3326 GCA_963513115.1 uncultured Eubacteriales bacterium
ATAATTTATTTTGTAATTTTATTATTCTATTATTCTAGATTTTTATATTTTATTATATTGATTTTATCACATTATTATTTTAAATAATAGTAACATATATATGCTAAAAAATAAAGAAATAAAAAGTGAGATATCATAATCTCACTATATATAATATTTTATTAATATATATACATTGCATCTCCAAAACTAAAGAACTTATATTTTTCTTGTACTGCATGATTATATGCATTTAATATATTTTCTTTACCTGCAAGTGCAGATACAAGCATTACCAAAGTAGATTTTGGTAAATGAAAATTTGTAATTAAAGCATCCATAACTTTAAATTTGTATCCTGGGTATATGAATATTTCTGTATCTCCACTACATTCTTGCATTTTTCCATTTTCATCACTTGCTGACTCTACTGTTCTACATGATGTTGTTCCAACACATATAACTCTTTTTCCATTTTCTTTAGCCTTGTTTATCTTATCTGCCGCTTCTTTTGTAACTATATATTTTTCACTATGCATCTTATGATTTTCTACAGTATCTACCTTAACTGGCCTAAATGTTCCAATACCAACATGTAATGTAACCTTAGCAATTTCTACACCTTTTTCTTCTATTTTTTTAAGTAATTCTTTTGTAAAATGCAATCCTGCAGTTGGTGCTGCGGCTGATCCTTCATATTTTGCATATACTGTTTGATATGCATCTTTTTCTTTTAATTCTTCAACAATATATGGTGGTAATGGCATAAGTCCTATCTCATCTAATATTTCATTAAATATTCCATCATAGCTAAATTTTATTTTTCTTAATCCGTCTTCTTCTATTTCAATTATCTCACCTTTTAATTTAGCATTTTCAACTAAGTTTTCATCATCTAAGTTGCCAAAATATATCTTAGCTCCTACCTTAAGTTTTCCTCCAGGCTTTACCATTGCTTGCCATATATCTTTTTCTATGTTTTTAAGTAATAATACTTCAACATGTGCGCCTGTTTCTTTTCTACCATATATTCTAGCAGGTATCACCTTAGTATCGTTTATTACCAAGCAATCTCCTTCTTCTAAATAGTCTATTATATTTTTAAATACTAAATCTTCCATTTTTCCATTTTTTCTATTTAATGTTAAAAGCCTTGCTTCATCTCTTTTTAGATATGGAGTTTGTGCAATTAATTCTTTTGGTAATTCATAGTCAAATTCATCTACGTTCATCTTATCTCCCTTATTATATTTTTCACTTTTAATGTACTTAAAACTAATTTTTCTCTTTTAATAATGTTTTACATATGTTATTATAACAGTATAATGTATATGTTTCAAATACTAACTAATCTAATTCATTTTAAAATATATATAATTAAAAATATATCTACTTAATATTTAATTAGTATTTAATTAGTATTTAATATTAAAACATATAATATCAAAATATTAAAATAATAAATAAGTATATTTTAGAAAGGAAAAACTATGATAACAAATGGTAATTCATATAGTAATGTCTTAGCTGTAATTGCAGAATATAATCCTTTTCATAATGGTCATTTGAATCATCTAAAGAAAAGCATTGACATTACAAATTCTGAATTCGTAATTGCTTTAATGAGTGGTAATTTTGTACAAAGAGCTGAGCCTGCCATAATAGACAAGTGGGCAAGAGCAGAAATGGCATTATCTGCTGGATGTAATTTAGTAATAGAACTTCCTAGTATTTTTGCTATATCTGCTGCAGAAGATTTTGCATTTGGTGCAATAAAATTACTTTCAGATATGAAAGTAGTAGATTTCCTTTCTTTTGGATCAAAGTCTGGTGATATACGAAAACTTGAAACTCTTGCAGATATTTTCATAGAAGAGCCTGAAGATTTTATGTACTATTTAAATAGTAACTTAAAAGAAGGTATGTCATATTCTAAGGCAATTAATGATGCAATCAAGAATTATTTAAGATCTCCAGAATATGTAGAAATTTTAAATGATCCTAATAATATACTTGCAATAGAATATATAAAGCAAATAAAAAAGCAACAATTTTCTGTAACAGCAATCACTGTCAAAAGAGAAGATAGTGATCATAATAGTAAAGAACTTTCAGATTTCGCATCTGGTACATCAATTAGAGAAGCTATTTTGAGTAACACAGATATATCGCATGCCGTTCCTAAAACAACTTTTGAAATAATAGAAAGTAATAAATCATTAATTAATACATTATCTAATTCTGCATATGAGTCAATCCTCTTCTATAAGATTCGTAAAATGAGTATGCAAGAATTAAAGGATATTAAAGATGTAACAGAGGGTATTGAAAATAGGATTAAAAAAGCTGCATATATCTCTGCTTCATATGATGAATTAATAGAAAATATTGCTTCTAAAAGATATACAAATACAAAAGTTAGAAGAATTCTTTTAAATATACTTTTGGATATTACTAAAAAAGATATAGAAATTGCAAAAAAATCAAAATCATACATTAGAGTATTAGCATTTGATGATAAAGGAAAATATTTAATTTCTAAAATAGCTGAAGCTAATCCAAAGCTTGATATAATTGTTTCTGTTGGTGCTTTTGAAAAAAATAATAGGAATAGAGAAAAAAAATATATATTAGGTAAGGATATTTTAGCAACTGATATATATGCACTTTCAATAAAGCCTTTCCTTCCTGCTGGTTTAGATTATACACAAAAAGTATTATATTTAGATAATGATACAATTTCTAAGAAAAGAAATTTAAATATGGATAATATAGTGTACAAAAACAGCAATAGCAATAACTTGAACAGTGAAAATACAAACCCAAACACAAATCAAGTACAAAATAATAATTATGGCAATAATAATTTTTCTAATAATGTAAAAGTGAAAAATAAACAAAATATCCAAAACATACAAAGTAATGATAAGTATTATCAAAATATGAATAACAATAGTGATAATTATAATAACTTAAATAATAATCAATATAATAACAATAATTATAACAATAACAGCTATCCACAAAATAATAATTACAATGGTCAAGGTAATTACCAAAACTATGGAAATATGCCAAATAATCAAAATAATTATCAAAACTATGGAATGAACAACAATAATAATAACTACAATTACAACAATAATAACACCAATAATAATTTTAATAATTATAATCCAGAGGATGATTATTATAATAGTAGCTATAATAACTACAACTACTATAATGATATGATAAGTAATAATAGCTACTATAGTGATAATGATATTAGAAATAATACTAATAATAATTACAATTATAATTATAACTATAATAATAATAACAACAATAGTAATTACTACAACGAC
>CAUPPN010000100.1:0-3186 GCA_963513115.1 uncultured Eubacteriales bacterium
TCTAACGATTACTACATAGTAGGTAATGATGTAATAATATATAGTTATTTAAGTTTTGAAAAAGCAAAAACAAAAGTAAAATTAAAATCAAAAGCAAAAGGAAAAAATAACTACAATAAAAATAATATACAAACAAAAATTGATTATACAAAAAGTAGTATTAAAATTAATGAAAAAAAGGCGTATTACTTAAAGAAAGAATTAGGTAAAAGAAATATAGAATATATTTGTATTGATTCAAGACTTAGCTATATAGTAACTGAGCATAAGAAATATGAAAACAATAATATGTATAGTAATTACTTATTTAAGGCTAAATTATTTAATAAAAGATATATGAATTTAAGAAAATTAATACTTGAATTAGAAGAGAGAAATTATAGTATACATATACTAAAATGATTATGGGAATAGTAGCGAAAAGGCAGCTTCAACGTCAACAGTAGCAACGTCAACTTCAACCGTGGTAATGTCAACGCCGACAACTTCAATTCCGCTAACAACAACTTCGGCAATGGCAATAGCTCAAACTTCAACAGCAATGAGAACGCCTTGCGTCCCCGCGTAGACTTTCTAGGTTCGTGAATAGCATAAACATTATATATATGATTATAGTTAATGTATATTTAATGCATAGTTATATATATCATATGAGATAGGTATAATTGTTTTGTTAGAGAGAATAGAAAGACAAACTATTCCCAATAGCAATAAAAGCTATGAACTGAAGTTAAGATGTTAATTAGTCTTAGTAATGATATATGAAAAGAATAATTAACTAGCACTTACTTTGCAAAAAAGGAATATTAAAATATACTTTTTTGCTATGTATTGCATTTCTAAAATATATTTTAAAATACAATATATAGCGAAGGTGTATATGAAAAGGAAAAATAATATATATAATAATATTTGTGATATGGAAAATATTATTGAAGCAGTAGATAAAGTTTTTAAGAGTATAAATAACCCTAAGAAGAAAGCATATATTAAAAAGAATAAAAGTATATTGGTTAGTAGTATATACAATACATTATGTAACAAAAGTTATATATCAAAACCTAAAAACCTATTTTATATATAAGAAAAGAAAAATACGAAGCTTACAAATAATAGATAAGATAATAAATACACTTATAAGTAAGCAAATATTATATCCTGCATTATTACCTTCACTTATTGACCAAAATGTAGCAAGTAGACCAAAACATGGAACAAGTAAAGGAAAAGAATATTTAAAGAAATACTTAAACAAGGCAAATATTAATTATGGTACATACTATATATTAAAATGTGACATACATAAGTTTTTTGCAAGCATTAACCATAAGGTATTAAAAGAAAAACTAAAAAGAAAGATTAAAGACAAAGAAGCATTAGATATAATATTTAGAATTATTGATTCAGATGAAGAAGGATTAAGTTTAGGTTCAATGACTAGCCAAACACTTGCAATATTTTACTTAAATGATATGGATTGGTATATAAAACAAAAGCTAAGGATAAAGTATTATGTTAGATACCAAGACGATTTTATACTAATACATAGGTCGAAGAAGTATTTGAAAGAATGTAAAAGAAAGATAGAAGAGTTTTTGAAAAAAGAAAAATTAGAACTAAATAAAAGTACAAGAATATATAAAAGTAGTGATAATTTTTCATACTTAGGTGAAACAAAAAGAGGACAATTTGTTAAAAGAAGAAAGGCAATAAAAAAGATAAAGGCCGCTAAACATGATTATATTAATAACAAAATATCATTAAGTACATATATAGCAATAATAAACTCTTATGCATCAAGGATAGGACCAAAAGTATATAATTATATTACAGTAGATGTAAAAAATAAGGAGAAAAAAGCCGATGAGTGATAATATTAAGAATATAGAAGTGTATAAAGTATATGAAATATTAAAAGAAACATACCAAAACTATATAGTTATGCTTAAACAAGGAAACTTTTATTTAACATTTGCAGAAGATGCAGAAATAATATCAGGTATTACAGCATATAAGATAATTAAAAAAGGAAAGAATATAAAAGCTGGATTTCCTGATAGTGCATTAGATAAGGTAATAGAAAAGCTAGATGATAGAGGTGTTAACTTTGTAATATTTGACTATAATGATTTTAAATATTTTAAAGAAAATGAAATTATTGAAATTATAGAAGAATTACAAATAGATAAAACTAAAAGAATAAAAGAAGATACAAATAAAAAAGCAAAAGAAGAAAACAAAGAACAAGAAAAAATAAAAGAGAATAAAACAAATGGAACAGAAACAACTAAAACAAGCGAAACAGAAGAAGCGAAAAAAGATATTATACTAAATATTAAAGACTATGATGATATAAATTGCTATGATACACTTTTTAGAAGATACAAAGGAAGATATGAAAAACAAAAGATAATTGAAGAAATACAAGAAGAATTAATTAGTATGATTAATGATGCAGAATTTGATATTAAAATGAAGGAGATAAAAAGATACTTAGGAGGATTAGATGCCGAGTATTAAAGGAGAAGCAGCGGATCATTTTAGAAATGAATTAAAATTATCACGGAAGATACATAATTTAAAACTGATGACAAGTAAGATATTGGAAAGTTGCCCAAGGGATAAGAAAAAGGCAAAGTATAATATATTAAATAGGTTAGATGATTTTGAATATAGTATACAAATACTAAATAGTGCAAACTATTATGGTTTTAAAAAACTAATAATAGAAACATTACCTAAGGTAAGAGCAAAATTAGATATTATAGACATGGATATATATGACTTAAAAACAGAATATAATATAGTAACAGATAAGCAATTTAAGAAAATACTAGATAATTATGCAGATATTAGAAACTTATTTGAAGCATGGACAAAATATTTGTTAGAAAAGCTAAAGAAAGGATAAAAATATGAGGAAAAATAAAGTAAACGAAAACCTAAAAGTAAGAAGCAAAAGTAAAAGTAAAAAGAATACTAAAGTAATAACTAGTAGTGTATTAAAAATAACTACTCTTTTTGTATTTGTAGCAGTAGTTGCTATGCTATACCAAAATAGTATGACAAATAATATAGTAGCAGATAACAATAGACAAAGAGCACAAGAAAAGCTAGAAATAGTAAAAGGATCAAAGCTTAAAATAGGTGACTATGTAAATTATGATCATACTATTCAAGTAGACC
>CAUPPN010000101.1:0-3132 GCA_963513115.1 uncultured Eubacteriales bacterium
AGATATTATTTCTAAAATCAATAATCTTGCTATATTAGAATTATTACTTCCCATATTTATTGTGTAACGCCTTTTGTCATTTGTTATTGCAAGTATATTAGTTTTTATGAAAAATTTTTCTAAAGAATTATATATTCTTTCTTTTAACTTTTTAATACTACAATCATAACTTGTCTTGATTATATCTTCTACCTTTTTAGATTCTCTAATATATTGGTTAAATACATTTAAGTCTACTAATATATCTTGTATTTTTTCTATTTCTCTTTCAATACCATTTTTAGGTAAAAATTCTAAAAATTCACTATTTTTAAGATTTTGAAAAAGTGTATTTTTAAATATTATTTTAAATGTTTCTAAAATATATGGCTCTAATAGGTAATCAAATGATGGTATACTTTCACCAAAGTATTGTTCTTCTACTATTTGTTCAAGTATTATTAAAGTAGTATCTAATACTTCTTCAATTGTTTTTGGCTTAGAAATTTTTATGACATCTTCCTTTTCTCCTATGATTATATCATTATTTAATACACTATTTAATGATAATTGTGTATAACCTGTCATTCCTTGTGGTATTGTGTCTAAATTATGAATATATAATTCTGATTCTTCAATCATTTCTACATATTTTCTTTTAATTATATATGATTTTGCATATTGTTTAGATATCATTTTGCCGTATTTTTCTATTGCATTTTTTGGTTTTTCACCTTCAGAGTCAATAAGCATATCTAAAATTTTTTCATTTACACTAATAAATTTTGATCTGTTTCTTTGTTCATATGTATTTCTTGCATTTTTCCTATTTTCTCTATATTTTTTAAATGATTCATATACAACATTATAATTATTTGCAATTAATTCTTTTTCAATAGTATCTTGTA
Source organism: uncultured Eubacteriales bacterium (assembly GCA_963513115.1). Classification (GTDB taxonomy): domain Bacteria; phylum Bacillota; class Clostridia; order TANB77; family CAG-508; genus JABCPO02. The sequence goes on from CAUPPN010000101.1 coordinate 888, forward strand.
TTTTTTCAATACTAATTCTCTTACTTGTTTGGCTATTATAATATTCTTCTAATGTTTCTAATACTTTATTATATATATAGTTTGCGTCTTTTTCCTTATTTTCTTCATATACACTATCAAAGCCTTTTTTTATTGCTATTGCAATCTTTTTTCTGTCAAAGCTTACTCTTCTACCATTTCTTTTTATTACAATAAAATTATCTAATTCATCCATTGTTTTCTTTTCCACATTACCACCTATTCAATTAGTTATATATATAATATCACAAAAATTTGATTTTTTTAAGCTTTTAAACTATACTATTTATATATAGAGTAGAATTATATAACACGCAGCTGTAGCTCAACTGGATAGAGTACTTGGCTACGAACCAAGGGGTTGGGGGTTCAAATCCCTTCAGCTGTACCAATAAAAAAGACTGTAATAATAATAACTACAGTCTTTTTTTATTTGCTTTATTCATATTAACATACTTAAATATTTCAAATATTATATAATATTATTTCCATATTCTTGTATATCTAATTCTATATTAGATATGAAATCACCTTCATTAAGTATAATGTTACTAAAGTCTTTAGTTGGTTTAGGTAAGTTATTAATATAGTCTTGTATTGTTAAATACAAAACATCTTTTGCCATATCTTCAGCCTCTTTTAAATCATCTCCTTGAGTTATAGCTCCTGGTATATCAATAAATTCTACTGAAAATCCTAAGTCTTCTTTTCTAAATACTGCTGGATAAGTTAATATATTTTTCATATTATTTCAAAGTTGGTTTTATTTCTTCCAACTTATTTCCTCCCTTTTTTTAAATTATAATTTCATTATATACAAGTGTATGCTAATTGTCATTAGTTTCTTTATTATATTTTTGGCATAAAAAAATAGTACTTGAAAAGTACTATATTGGCAGGGCTGGCAAGATTCGAACTTGCGCATGACGGAGTCAAAGTCCGTTGCCTTACCGCTTGGCGACAGCCCTATGGGGTGATTAATGGGATTCGAACCCATGACCTTCAGTGCCACAAACTGACGTGATAACCAACTACACTATAATCACCATTAATATACTTATTGTACATAATGATTATAATTTTGTCAAGGTTAAATCATCCTTTTTTGACAGCAAATATATTATAATATATATATTTAAAAATTTCCACCCTTTTTATTATTTTTTCTTTTACTTTTTATTCTCTATTTTTTATCTTTTTTCTTCTACTTTTTTCTTTTTGTACATTGTAACTATTTTTAAATATATCTCACAAGCTATATACCCAATTATCAGATATAGTAGAAATAGTTTTAATATATATCCACTATATGGCATTATACTCATTTTCATTGTCATATAATAACTAAGTATAGCTACAACTATATATATTAATGTATAATATGAAAATATATTATAGTCTTTTCTAAGATTAAAAGAAATATACATTATTAGTATTGATGGTAATGATACTGTTAAATATACCATCATTGAAGGATCATTAGTATATTTTTTAAGAAGTGGTATTAAAATTGCAATAACTAACACAGAAAGTATGTAGTATGCAAAATTTCTTTGCTTTCCTTTCTTTTTGGCTACTACATCTTCCCTTACATGTGTTATTACTTTTTCTTCATGATATTTTCTTGTATCTTTTATATCTTTTATATCTTTCCTATCTTTTGTATTATTTCTTCTTCTCATATTAGTCCTCTATCATTTTCTCTAATTCTTCTTCAGTTATTATTTTGATTTCTAACTTTTTAGCCTTATCTAATTTAGACCCTGCATTATCTCCTGCAATTAGATAATCTGTTTTTTTAGATACACTAGATGATATTCTTCCACCGTGTTCTAATATACTTTGTTCTATTTCTTTTCTAGGTTTATTTAGTGTTCCTGTTATTACAAATATTTTATCTTCTAATTTTTGGTTTTTTTCTTCTGGCATATCTTCATGCATTGTAATTCCATGATCTTTCAAGTCTTTAATAAGTTTTACATTTTCTTCTCTTTCAAAAAATTCATATATATTATTTGCAAGTACTTCACCTATTCCGTCTATTTTCATAAAGTCTTCTTTGCTTGCCGCTATGATATTTTCAATGTTTTTAAAATGATTTGCTATGCTTCTAGATACAACTATTCCAAGCCCATCTATTCCAAGAGCTGATATTACATTGCTTAAATTTCTTTCTTTACTTACTTCAATTTCTCTTAGTATATTATTTTCCCATCTATATTCTTCG
>CAUPPN010000102.1:0-3096 GCA_963513115.1 uncultured Eubacteriales bacterium
TTTTTATTTTTATACATTATTAGCATTATATTTTTTTATAGAATTTTTTATAATTTTTTCATATAATTTTTCATAAAAAATCTAATCTATATTATATAGATTAGATATCTTTATCTTATACTTTCTGGCCATTTAATCAAAGAATTTATCGTATACTGCTTCTAAGGCTTCATCTGCTCTATCAGATAAAACAAGTACGGAAATTTTAATTTCTGATGTATTAATCATCTGAATATTGATTTTTCTTTCTGATAAAGCTTCAAACATTTTAGATGCTACATCTGGTTTGTTTTCTATTCCAATTCCAATTATGGTAATTTTGGATAAGTTTTCGTCATGTAATATCTTTCCTTTGTAAATTCCCTTTTTATTGTTTTCTAATATCTCAATTACTCTTTCTAGTTCATTTCTTTTAACAGTAAATGCTATTGTTCTTAGCGCATTTTCTCCCATTGATTGTGTTACTAAATCAACGTCTACACTTTCATCTGCAAGTACTTTAAATAATTTATATGTGCTTCCTATTTCATTTTTTACATCTGTTACTATTATTCTAGAAACATTATCATCTTTTGTTACTCCATTTATTGAAAATGTTTCTAAATTTTTTGTATCAGATATTTCTGTACCCCTACTTGGCGTACCATCTTCAAATATAGTTCTAACATATAATTCAGTATTATTTTCTTTTGCTATTTCTACACATCTATTGTGTAATACTTTAGCTCCCATACTAGCGAATTCCAACATTTCATCATATGAAATATTATTTATCTTTCTAGCATTTTCAATTGCCCTAGGATCTGCTGTTAGTACTCCATCTACATCTGTATATATATCACATCTTGCTTTTAGTGTAGCAGCTAGTGCAACAGCTGTAGTATCTGATCCACCTCTTCCTAATGTTGTTATTTCTCCTTGTTCTGTAATACCTTGAAAACCTGCGACAATTAATATATATCCTTCTTCTAAATCTTTTTTTAATTTATCTCCATTTATATATTTTATTCTAGCATTATTAAAATTGTCATTTGTAACTATAGGTATTTGCCAAGCTAAATATGATTTAGCTTTATGCCCCATTTCATTTAGCATCATAGAAAGTTTTGCAATTGTTATTTGCTCACCTGTTGATACTAAAACATCATGTTCCCTTTTTGAAGGGTGTTTAGTTATTTCTTCTTCTCCTGCTATTAGCTTATTAGTTGTTTTTCCTTGTGCAGAAACTACAACTACAACTCCTTTTCCATTTTGCTTTTCACGTATTATATTTTTTGATACTCTCTCTAGCTTGTTTACATCTGCTACTGATGTTCCTCCATATTTTTGTACTATTATATCCATATTATTTTAACCTTATACTTATAAGATAATGATGTATAAAATTACTTATATCACCATTTAGAACCTTTTCTATATTACCTTCAGTATATCCTGTTCTATGATCTTTTACCATAGTGTACGGACAAAATATATAACTTCTTATTTGATTTCCCCATGATATATCTTTTTCATCTGCTTTTAAATTCGAAATTTCATCTTTTCTTTTTTGTTTTTCAAGTTCATATAGTCTAGATTTTAATATTTTCATAGCTTCTTCTTTATTTTGTATTTGTGATCTTTGAGATTGTGAAGTTGCTACAATACCTGTTGGTATATGTGTTATCCTAACTGCACTATCTGTTTTGTTAATATGTTGTCCTCCTGCACCTGAAGCTCTAAATGTGTCTATTCTCAAATCATTTGGTATTATTTCTAATTCAATATCATCTTCTATTATTGGTAAGACTTCAACTGATGCAAATGTAGTATGCCTTCTTTTTGATGAATCAAAAGGTGAAATTCTAATTAGTCTATGTACACCCATTTCAGATTCTAATATGCTAGATGCATATTTTCCTATAATTTCAAATGTAATACTTTTAAAACCTGTAACGTCTCCTTGTACATAATCAATTAGCTTTAACTCATATGAGTTGTCATCTGCCCATCTTGAATACATTCTAAATAGCATTTCTACCCAGTCACAGCTTTCTGTACCACCTGCTCCTGAGTGTATTGTTACTACTGCATTGTTATCTTTTAAATCACCTAATAATTCTTCGTTTATCATTTTAGAAATTAATTTTTCTAATTTAACTATAATATTATTTGCTTCTTTTTCTAGTTCATTATCTATTCCTGATTCTTTAGATAATTGTATAAAATCAGATATTTCATTATACATTTTAGATATAATAATCATATTATCTAATTTGTTTTTTAAATCTGCCATTTTTTTGTTTACGCTTGTTGCATAATTATTATCATCCCAAAAATCAGGTTTTGCAGTTTCTTTTTCTAAAGATAAAATTTCTTCTTTAAGCTTTTTTTCATCAATATATTCACTAAGTTCATCTAATGATTTTTTAATTTCATTTTGTTTAATTATATATTCTTCTAATTCCATATATCCTTCCAGTAATATTCATATATTATTATAACATAATTATAATTATTTTGCATATATAAATATAACCGGGATAAACTATCCCGATTATACTTTAAAACTATGAATTAAATATATTAGATTATTTCTTGTTTACAACTTTTTTAGTATATATGATTGCTGTTATTGTAACTAATGAAAGTAGTATTATGCTTCCTGCTCCTGCATGCGGTATCTTTGATTTGCTTGTATTTTTACTATTATTTTTATTGTTATTGCTGCTTACACTGTTATTACTTTCTCTAATCTTTCCATTGTTATTATTCTTATTGTTGTTTTCTTTATCTTTTTCTTGTTCCTTTTCTGCTTTGTTATCTGCTAATACTTTTTTAATTACATTTTTCTTTTCTTGTTCTAATATTCTTATTTCGTTTTCTATGTCTTCTACTTTCTTTTTAATTAGGTCTTTTTCTTTTTTCTCTTCTTCACTTAAGCTTGTTTTAGCATCTAACAATTTTCTTCTTTTTTCTAAATCTGCTTTTTCATTTTCCTTTTCTGCTATCTTTTTATCAATTTCTTCTAGTTCTTTTTCTGCTTTTGCAAACTTATCTTTTGTATCTTTAATGTCTTCTTCTAGTTTCTTTGTATCTTCTTCTTTTTTAGTTATT
>CAUPPN010000103.1:0-3054 GCA_963513115.1 uncultured Eubacteriales bacterium
TATATACTTTACTTTGTTATTATTTTATATATTTTTTTCTTTTTTTATTTTTTATTCTTTTTCTTATTTTTGCTATCTTGATTTGTTATTGTTTTCTTAAATTAATTTTTAACTACTATAATATATTACTTAATATATATAATATTGGTGCTGTAAATATTAAAGCATCTACCCTATCTAGTACTCCACCATGTGATTGTAATACATGACTAAAGTCTTTTTTCTCAAATGCTCTTTTAATAAGTGATGATAAAAGGTCTCCAACTTGTGAAATTATACTAAGCATTGCAAGAATTATTATAGTTTCTGCTTTTATTGGTTGTTTCATTAGTATAAGTGCTAGTACACCACATACAACTGCCATAATAGTTCCACCTAATGCTCCTGCATATGTCTTATTTGGGCTAATTTCTGTTAAGTGCTTTTTTCCAAATCTTTTTCCTACAATATATGCAAATGAATCAGTAGCTGGTACTAATACAAATAATAATGATAAGTATTTTGTAGTTGTAGCATTTTTAGTAAGCTTTAATATAAATATTGGCATAATTATTGTATAAATATATCCAAAAAAGGAAAATGCAATCTCCTTATATCCATATTTTTTATCGTTTTTCCTATTTGCAATAGTTACAAGTGTTGTAACTAATATAATTAGCATTATTAATATATTCATATAATATGATTGCATTGGCATTGATAATTTAAATGTTCCAAATATAGCAACTGCTATTCCTGCAAATATATATGCAATATAATTATATATTGTTTTTTTCATTCCTATTACATCAAAATATTCTGTAATACCACAAAACATCATAATAGAAGTCCATATAGTTAAATAATAATACCAATTCCCTTTTAAAAAGAAAAATGGAATAATTGTTAATCCATATAGTATTGATATTCCGAGTCTTGATATCATTTATTTTCCTCCAAACCTTCTATCTCTATTTTTATATTGTTCTAATACATCTTTCAAATCTTCTATACTAAATTCTGGCCAATGTTTTTCTACAAAGAAAAACTCTGTATATGTAAGTTGCCAAGGCAAGAAATTACTTAATCTTTGTTCTCCACTTGTTCTAATTAAGATATCAGGATCTGGTATTCCTGCTGTATATAGGTTATTTGCAAAAACTTCTTCAGTTATTTCATCTATTTTTAGTTTTCCATCTAATACTTTTTGAGCTATTTTTTTTGCTGCATCTGTTATTTCTCTTCTTCCACCATAATTGAAACATATATTAAGTTGAAGCCCTGTTGCATCTTCACTTATTTTTTCTGCTTCTCTTTTTTCTTTTAATATATTTTCTTCAACATCCTCGTCTATACCTAAAAATTTAATTTTCATATTATATTTTGAAAGTCTTTTTTTAAGTCTAGCAAAATATATGTGAAATAATTTCATTAAATATCCAACTTCTTCTTTTGATCTTTTCCAATTTTCTGTTGAAAAAACATATACTGTTAAGTATTTAAGCCCCATCTTATTTGCTTCTATTGCAAAATTTTCTAAGTTCTTTGCACCTTCTCTATGTCCTAATTGTGGTATCATATTCTTTGATTTAGCCCATCTTCTATTACCATCTAATATTATTGCAACGTGATTTACTTCCATTATATTACCATTATTTCCTTTTCTTTTTTATCAAATTCACTTTCAATTATTCCAACATACTTATCTGTTAGTTTTTGTACTTCTTCTTCTGCAAATCTTAAATCATCTTCTGTTATAGCGCTTTCTTTTTCCTGTTTCCTATAAAAATCTATTGCATCTCTTCTAATATTTCTAATTGTAATTTTAGAATTTTCTGTAATCTCTTTAATTTCTTTTAAAAGTTCTTTTCTTCTTTCTTCTGTTAAATCAGGGTACACAAGTCTAATAACTTTACCATCGTTTTGTGGTGTAATACCAACATTTGCTTCAATTATTGCTCTTTCAATTTCCTTAAGTAAACTTATGTCCCATGGTTGTATAAGTATCATTTTAGCTTCAGGTACTGAAACTCCTGCTACTTGATCTACAGGTGTTGGTACTCCGTAATAATTTACCATTACCCTATTTAATATTCCAGGATTTGCTCTTCCTGCTCTAATTTCTGATAATGTTTTTTGTAAAAAATCTATTGCATTTTTCATATCATTTTCATATGTTTTTAATTCCGTATTTATTTCCATTTTACTCTCCATTTTTTATCTTTTAATTAATATTATTATATTGTTTTCATTATATTATTTTTTAAGTTATTTTACAATTATAATATTAATTATTTGTTATCTTTGTTCCTATTTTTTCTCCTAAAACCGCTTTTAAAATATTTCCTTTTTCTTTTATTCCAAATAATATTTCATTAACATTATTATCCATACAAAGTGATGCAGCAGTCTTATCTATTGCTTTAATATTTTTTTCTAGTACTTCCTTAAAAGTAATATTTTCATATTTTTTGGCATCACTATACTTACTTGGATCTTTGTCATAAATTGCATCTACATTTTTAGCAAGTAGTACAATATCTGCATCTGTTTCTATTGCCTTAAGTACTGCCGCTGTATCTGTTGTGAAAAATGGTGAACCACTACCACAAGCAAATATTGGAACATAACTTTTATCTATCATTTCATTAGTCTTATTAATATTATATTCTTCAGATATCTTTTCTATATGAAGTGATGTTTGTATTCTTGTGGCAATATTCTTTCTTTCTAGCATATCTTGTAGTGCCATTGCATTAATTGCAGTAGCAAGCATTCCCATATAATCTGATGTTGTTTTTCTAAGTAGGTCACCTTCTTTTCCTCTCCAGAAGTTTCCTCCACCTATTACTATAGATATTCCTATTCCTTCTTTTACAACATCTTTTATTTCTTCTGCCACCCTATCTAGCATATCAAAGTCTATTCCTTTTCCACTTTCACAAGATAGCGCTTCTCCACTTATTTTTACTAAAACTCTTTTATACATTTATCCTCCACCTATATATACTTAATTATTTTTTATTATTTTCTTCAGCAATTATCTTTTCAATTTCTAATGATCTTTTAATTTTG
>CAUPPN010000104.1:0-2949 GCA_963513115.1 uncultured Eubacteriales bacterium
GTTATTTGCTCTAAATCATAATAATAATCTTTTCCGATAAACCCTTTTACTATGGTATATTTTCTTTCAAATATTATATCTCTTAATTCATCTCTTAAAATACTATACTCATGTTCTCCTATTTTTTTAGATTCTTCTTCTTCAACTTCTGCTTCAATTGCTACAACTACTTCCGGAAAGCCATAAAGATAATCCATATCTTTTTCAGAAAGATTATATTCAATATAATTTATTGAATCATATGCAATATATTTTTCTTGATCTAAATCATTTGACAATTTGTCTATTAAACAATCTGTTACTCCATATCCTGCTATATTTGCAATTATATCATTATATTTTTTCCCACATGGTATGCCTATCACTAATTTTTTCATAATGTCCTCCTAATTATGTATTTAATTTTGACATGTTTGCAAAAATATTTGCTCCATTTAAAAATCACATTATCTTAGTTATATCACAACATCTAGTATATAACAATAGGATATTATTTAGAATCATTTAAATCAATTATTTTTGAAAGCAAAATTAAAAGAGCATACATATGCTCTTTTATCTTTTAAATAATATTATATGCTTTTCTTCTTTTTTTCTTAATTTTCTTTTTCTAAGTATAATTTTCTTTTTATTCAGCTTTTTCTTCAATTTCATCAACTCTTTCTTCATTTGTTTTATTGTTGCATTCTTTCTTTTGAATATTTTTCGATTGATCTTGAACACTATTTTCTTCCCTTTCTTTTGCTTTTTGCTTTCTGGTTTCTTCATAGTTTTCTTCCTCTTTGTCCAATCTTTTTCTAGCTTTTTGTTCCAAGTCATCTGTAAGTATAGTTAAAAGACAATACATAAATTGTTTTTTATACTTATATATATCATTCATAGAACGATAATCACTTATTACCTTTTTTATCACTTCATTTTCATCTTCAATTTCAACAAAATCGTATAGGTATTCTAGTGCATACATCTTCTTATAATCTGGATCATTAATTAGTTCAATCATAAGTTTTTGTATAATTGTCATTTTTTCTTTTTCTTTGTTATATATTATTCCATCATCTCCAAATATATATTTAAAAACCTTTAGCATTTCGTATGATATATATTGCCTTGCCTCATGTGAAATACTTTTGATGTATATATCAAATAATCGTATTTGAGAAATTCTTTCACTAACTACTCTATCAACTTTTTGTATATATATATTTTTGCCTGAGCCTAAATATATTTTTTCTTGATCATGTAATATATCAGAACCAATTAATATACTAATTATTTTGTAATATCCATCCTTTACTCTCCAAATATATCTTTCTTCATTATCATCTCCTTTATTAAATTTTTCATTTTCAATAACTTCAAGTCCATCACTTTCTATTTCATAAATTACAGAAATAGTAGGTATAGTAATTTTGATATCTAGTGCATAGCCTAAATTCAAATCACTATTTTCCTCTAAGCATATTGGATATGGTATGGAATGATTTTTAACTTCATAATAATCAATTGAAGCAAATGTTCTTAAATAAAGATTATCCTTTGATAGCACACAATCATTACCATTTCCATCAATATTGTCATTGTCAATATTAGATATTTCTTCTTGTCTTTCTTTTTGCTTTAATATATCTGGAAACTTTAGTTTTTCTTCTTTAAAAAGTTTTAAAAAGTCTTCCTGTGTCACAACTTTACCCATATACAGTTTCATATAATACTCCTTACATAATATTGCAAAAATCTCTGCTCTATTTAATAAATACCTATGCTAATATTGTAACATGTAATTGTTATTATGTAAATATGCATAAAAAAACAGGCGTTTTGCCTGTTTCTAATTACTAATTTTAGTATTTCATGTAATTTTTAATTCTTCTTATCATTAATATTTTTATATATTATCAACTATATGTATGGTGCTGGATTTATTGGTCTTCCATTAACACGCATTTCAAAGTGTAAATGTGGTCCTGTAACATTACCAGTTGCTCCAGATACCGCTATCTGTTCCCCTTTTGATACATTTTGACCAACTGATACATTAATTGTACTTAAATGTGCATATAATGTTGATACTCCATTACCATGATCGATAACTACATGATGACCATAACTTCTTGTTAAATATACTACTTTTGTAACTACACCGCTGTTTGCTGCTCTAACTTTCATTCCTGTTCCTTGCATATCTGCACCAGTATGTCCTCTATATCCCATAAATCCACATGTAATTGGTCTTCCTGTTGGGTTAATAAATTTCATACCTCTAAGTGCTTCATATGCTTTAGGGCTTACTGAAGTACCCCTTGAACCTCCTCTTGATCCTAATGATCTAGAAGATAGCATCATTTTGTTTCTTTTTTCTTCTGCTTCTTTTCTTTGTTGTTCTTGTATTTCTGAAACTTTATTTAATGCTACTTTTTTAGCTTCTTCTACTTCAGTGACTTCTAATTTTTTAGTAACTTCTTCTTCTACAGCTAATTTATCAAATTCTCTATCTTTTTTAATATCTTCAATTATTTCATTTGCTTTATTTGGATCAGTAACTTTTGCAAGTACTTCTTCTCCAACTTTTATATTATAGACTTTATAAGTTTTATCTGCTTTTTCGTCTATTTTTTCTAATACTTCTTCCTCTTTTAATTTTGTATCTGTAAGTGATGCAAACTTTAATTCATATTTTGGTTTACTATTCACCTTTACTTCAACAATAGGTGCCTTAGGTTTTTCAATATATTCTTTTATCTCACTTTCAACCTTTGCCCTATTAGATACAATTCCTATTTCTTGACCATCTAATGTTACTTCATACATTGGTTTAAACTTTTTAGTAACTAACATAAATACTATGAACATAGCAACCAATGCTATAAATAATATTTTGATGATCCTTCTGGAATAATACTTTAATTTTTTTTCTATAAGATTCACTCTCCTTTTTTTAAAAATTAG
>CAUPPN010000105.1:0-2764 GCA_963513115.1 uncultured Eubacteriales bacterium
TAGTGTACCAAAAGACAAATTAACATATACATCAATTAAGGGTGACTTAGATAATTCAGGAAATGGATATGGTACACAAAAAGTAGATGTAAGTGGATACAAAACTAAGTGGAGAGTGTATGATATACAAGGTGACCAAGTACTTTTAATGCCGGAGACAAAACCAAGAGCAGAAATATATACAAGAAGTGCATTAGGTTATTTATGGTATGAAAAAGAAATGCATAATATAGCAGGGCTATATGGCCATGGATATGGTGCAGATGAAACAAAAAAATTTAATTACGAAGTAGGTTCTAGAATACCATCAGAAGGAGATACAAGGTCAGAGACAAAAACAGGGACAGGTGCAAGACCAATGTTACTTAAAGACATTGAAGAAGCATATGAAATAACAACAGATGAAAGAAGACAAGAATTAAGTGATAATGATGATAAAGAAAAATACCCAGTGGGATCAAATAATCTAACTAATTCAATATACTATCCAACATTAAATAAGAAAAATGCAAGATCAAAAGAAGAAAAAATAGATAGTTATGGAACAGGTGATATAGGAGTAAGCAAGACAACTAAAAAATTAACAGATATAAAAAAAGAATATTATTATGTACGAAACAAATTAAACCAATTACATACAAAAACATATGATGTAAACACAGGAAAAGACATACAAAAAGAAATAATACACAAGTATTGGAATATACTAGGATCACGTACCTTCAACGTCAGTAGCAACCGCGTGTACTCTTACCCTGGTGGTGTTAGCTCTGACTACTTCGGCTCAGCGGGCAACTACTTCGGCGGTGGCCATAGCTCTTACTTCCCTAGCTATGCTGGCAGTTCGGGGCCCCGCCCAATAGTCTTTCTATCTTCTGCGAATAACTATTATAAGGAACAAGGAAGCAGTGAATATGCAACATACAGTTTGATAAAAGAAGAAAATGAAGAATCACAGCATCTCAAAATCCAGAACCCATACAAAGTTAGTTTGAATAATGTAAGCTTGAAGGGTAAGTATGCAGATAGGTTGTTATTTGAAAGCAACTTAGACGCGACTATGCAAGATGTGGTCAACACAAACTTAACAAGAGCAGATGGAACAAAAGTAATAGATAACATAACATATACTGTAGAAGGATTACCAGAAGGAATTATATATGATGTTGTTAAAAAGGAAGTGTCTGGAAAAGAAGAAGTAACTATACAAATATACCCTAAAGAATTAAGTGTTGTAGCAAATGTTAATAAAAAGGATATATATGATGGAGCAAAATTTAACTATGATATATTATTAGATAAGAGTGCTAATGGAAAAGTTGAAATAGCTAAATATACAGAAAAGAAAGATATAATAGATGAAGAAGGAAATGCTGTAAATTATACATTAAACTTTGCAAATTTTAATGATACAATAAGGAAAGATAATACATACTATACAAATAATATTACTAAAGATGATAATGTAAATAGTAATGAAATAGTATATAACTTAAATATAGTATATGATAAGGCTAGAAGATATAGAAAAAAGAACAAATGCATTAGATACTGAAGAAAAAACAAAAAAAGGAAACATAGATACATTAACACCTAAAGTAGAAGAAGCAGAACAAAAAGGAAAAGTAACTAAAGAAGAAAAGCAAGGATTGGTAGACGAATTAAGTAAAATAGAAGAAAAACAAAAATCAAATGAAACAGAAGTAGCAAATTTAAAAACAGAACTAGAAAAACTAGTTAATGATAATAGTGATATAATAGAAAACAATGAAGAGCTAAAAGGTAAGACAGAGGAATTAACTAAAAAAATAAATGATTTAAAACCTGGAATAGAAAATGATAATGAAACTATAAAAGGTTTAAAAGATAAAATAAATAAATTAGAAGTTAATGATAATGAAAAGTTAATAGCAGATTTAAGCAATATAGAAAAACGAACAAACACATTAGAAAATAATGATAATACTAAAAAGACAGATATAACTAAACTTGAAGAAGAAGTTAAAACTGCAGAAACAAACGGTGGAACAGATGTATTAGGTAAGAAGAAACTAGAAGAAGGTATAGTAGATATTAAGAAGAGACAAGAAGATGAAAAAACAGAAAGGGATAACTTAGAAAAAGAATTAAATGACCTAATAGCAGAAAATAAAAAAGCATTAGAAACTGATGCTAACTTAAAAGCAAAAGCAGATGAATTAACTGAAAAGATAAGCGACTTAAAAGAAACCATAGAAAAAGATGATGAAAAGATAAAAGAGCTAGAAGGTAGAATAGAAAAGATAAAAGTATTAGATGTAACTAAAATAGAAGAACTAGAAAAGAAAGTTAAAGACCTAGAAGAAGAAAATAAGAAGAATAAAAAAGACTTAGAAGAAAACCAAAAGACAATTAAAAACTTAAATGACTTGATAGAAAAACTAAAAGAAGAAAACAAAGAAGCTGTAGATAAGTTAACTAAGGAAAAAGAAGAGCTAGAAACTAAAAATAATGAACTAACTACTAAGAACAAAGAATTAAAAGATACAATAACAAAGCTACAAGCGGAAATAGAGCAACTAAAGAACTTAGAACAAGAAAACAAAGGCTTAAAAGATAAAATAGCTAACTTAGAAGGAAAAGTATTAGAAGCAGAAGCTAAAGCAAATGACTTAAAGGAAAAATTAGAGAAATGTTCTAAACATGGAAAAGAATTAGAAGCAAAAATTAAAGAATTAGAAAATACAATTAAAGAGCAAGATGAAAAGATTAAAAAGCTAGAACA
>CAUPPN010000106.1:0-2763 GCA_963513115.1 uncultured Eubacteriales bacterium
GCTTATTAAATTCTTCTAATGCTTTTAATCTAATATCTAGCATCCATTTAGGTTCCTTTTTTTCCTTAGATATTTCTAAAACAATATCTTTACTTAATCCCTTTTCTACTTGCTTTGCTATTTTTACATCATTAATAATGTCATATACTCCTCTATCTTGATCTATATATGACTTTGCTATATCTTCTTTACTCATCTTGTTTCTTTTTTCTTTATCTTTTTCTTTCATTTCTAATTATTTACAAATCCTTCTTCTTGTATTTCATATACTAAATCTTTGTTTCCACTTCTTACTATATTTCCATCTTTTAATATATGTACTTTGTCTACATCTAAGTCTTTTAATATTTTTGTATGGTGTGTAACAATTATTACTGCATTATCTTCATTTGCATATTCTTTAATTGCATTTGCAACATCATTTGTTGCATCAACATCTAGTCCAGAATCTACTTCATCTAGTAGTGCAAGTTTTGGATTAAGCATTTTAAGTTCTAGCATTTCCATTTTCTTTTTTTCTCCACCAGAGAATCCTACATTAACATATCTAGATGGTAAGTCTTCATGCATTTTAAGTTTTTTAGCTTCTTTATCTAACTTCATAGCAAATTTAACAGGTGATATTTTTTCATCACTTGTTTTTGCCATTGCATATCTTAAAAACTCTGATACTCTTATTCCTTCTATTTCTTCAGGGTTTTGGAAAGATTCCAAGTCTTGCTATTTCATCTACTTCCATCTCAGTTATATCTTTACCTAAAAATATTATCTTACCAGATACTATATTGTAATCTGGATGTCCCATTAACGCATATAGTAGTGTTGATTTACCTGTACCATTTGGTCCCATTAGTACATGTATTTCACCACTTGATACATTAAGCGATAACTTATCTATAATTCTTTTTCCATCTATTTCTACACTTAAATTTTCTATTCTTAAAAGTTCCAATTTTTCCTCCATATTTTTCCATCATTTTAACACATATATATTTTATCACATATATGCAAGTTGTATATAATAATGATATTAATAATTATTTCTTTTCTTCTTTAAATACGACATACTTCCACCATAAGAATTCACCTATTCCATTTAATGCAAGTGTCATACCTTTTATTATTGCCTCTGGTACATGTTTTTCTTTAAGAGCTACACTTAAAGTTGCTGCAAATGGTATGAACACTGCATAAAATAGTGCTACTTTAATCATAGCAGGTACTATCTTATTTGTTGATTTAAATGTATATTTTCTATTTATAGTAAAATTGTATAATACTGATAATACAACAGAAATCACTTCTGCTATATCTATCCTTACATTAAATGCTTTTCTTAGTATAAAAAATGCTGTTACATCTATGATTGCAGCAGTTGCTGAAAACATAAAGAATTTAATAGCTTGCATTATTCCTTTTTTAGTTTCATTGTTATTTTCATTCTTAATATCCATATTTATATTATCTATTTCTTCATTTTTAGATTTATTAAAATCATTTGTATTCCCAATTTTTTCCATATAACCTCAATTATTTTTTGTTTTTTAATATTATAATTTTAGCATATTATTCTAATATTTTCTATTACATAATAATATATTAGATAAACTTTAAATAAGAAAAGAAAGTACAATATTTTTTTAATATTGTGCTTTCTTTCTAAATTGTATTTTAAATTATAAGTTTTTTAAGTTTTTTAATTTAATTATTTCTTTCTAACAACTTTTTTAGTATATATAATTGCTCCAATAGTAACTATAGCTAACATAACTACACTTCCTGCTCCTGCATATGGTATCTTATTTCCGATTGTAGTATTTTTACTATTATTTTTCTTGTTATTGCTACTTACACTGTTATTATTTTCTATCATCTTTCCATTATTATTCTTACTATTATTGTTTTCTTTATCTTTATCTTTTTCTTCTTGTTCATTTTCTTCTTTGTTATCTGCTAATGCTTTTTTAATTATGTTTTTCTTTTGCTTTTCTAATTCTTGTATTTCTTTTTCTAAATCTGCTATCTTCTTTTTAATTAGTTCTCTTTCTTTTTGTTCTTCTTCACTTAAACTTTCTTTAGCATCTAACTCTTTTTCTCTTTTTTCTAAGTCTTCTTTCTCTTTCTTCTTTTCTGCTATTTTTTTATCAATTTCTGCTATATCTTTTTTAGCTTTTTCAAACTTATTTTTTGTATCTTTTAAGTCTTCTTCTAATTTCTTTGTGTCTTCTTCTTTTTCTTTAAGTTTGTTTTCTAAGTCATTTTCTTTTACTTTAGTATCTTCAACCTTTTCTTTTAATTCCTTATTATTATCTATTATGTCCTTATTCTTTTCTTCAAACTCTTTTAGTTCTTCTTTTATCTTATTTAGTTCATCTTCTACTTTTTTCTTTTCTTCTTTTAAGTCTTTTAATTTTTCTTCTAGCTCTTCTACTTTCTTTTCGTCAATATTACCATTTTTAGCTTTTTCTTTTTCTTCTTCTAGTTCTTTTTTAACATCTTCTATCTTTTTGTCTATCTCATTATTTATATTTGCTAAATCGTCTATTTTCTTATTTAATTCATCCGCTTTCTTATCTGCTTCTTGTACTTCTTTTTTATCTTCTTCTTGCTTCTTTTGCTCTTCTATCTTTTTCTTAATATCTTTTATGTCTTCTTCTAGTTTTTTAATTTCTTCTTCTTTTGCATTTTTTTCTTTTTCTAAGTTTTCTTCTTTTTTCTTTGCTGCTTCTACTTTTTCTTTTAGCTTATCATTTTCTGCTATTA
>CAUPPN010000107.1:0-2647 GCA_963513115.1 uncultured Eubacteriales bacterium
TATTAATGAATACAACTACAAAATGTAGTTGTATTTTTTATATTTCATATAATTTTATATTTATATATATTTGTACAATTTTATTCCATTTAAGCTTTTATAGATAAAGAGGATGCCAAAATGATACTTAAGGGATATTAATATAATTGCAAATTTTACTGTAATTTAGTATAATGTAATATGTAATAAAAAAGGAAAGAGGAAAAAAAGATGACAGATGCTCTAAGAAATGTGCTTGGAACAATACAAGGTGTGTTTATATGGATAATAATGTTATTTTGGTTATACCAAATTGCAATAAGTATAGCATCACTTTTTAAATTCAAAGAAAAGCCACTTTTAAAAAATAAAAAGCACAAATTTATGATTATAGTTCCTGCACACAATGAGTCAAAGGTTATAAGACAACTAGTTGAGTCTGCAAAAGCGATTAATTATGATAAAGAATTATATGATATATATGTAATAGCAGATAATTGTACGGATGATACTGCTAAAATAGCAAGAGATGCTGGTGCAATTGTATATGAAAGATTTGATGAAACTAAAAAAACAAAAGGATATGCATTAAATTGGTTCTTTAAAAAAGTATATGAAGAAGGAAAAAGATATGATGCAATTATAGTATTTGATGCTGACAATGTAATAGACTCTAACTTCTTAAACGTAATGAATAGAAAACTATGTCAAGGCGAAAAAGTTGTACAAGGATATAGGGATATTAAAAATCCAACAGATACATGGGTATCAGGAGGATATGCTATATATTATTGGATGATGAATAGATTCTACCATTTAGCTAGATATAATATTGGACTATCACCACTTTTAAATGGAACAGCATTTATGGTTGAATGGAATATAATAATGCCAGAAGGATGGAATACTAGTACACTTACTGAAGATATAGAATTCTCGCTTCTTAATATAATTGAAGGACAGAAATTAGGATGGGCCCAAGATGCAATAGTATATGATGAGCAGCCAGTATCATTTAAGCAAAGTTGGACACAAAGAGAAAGATGGTCAGTAGGACACTATCAATGTTTTGGAATATATACTGGAGACCTTGCAAAAGCAACAGCAAAAAGAAAAACTGTAATGAATTTAGATGGATTTTTATATATGTTAGGAATGCCAGTACTATTTATTACAATTATATTATTAGTAGTTAATACAATATTTTTCTTAGTTGGAGAAATGTCACTTGTTGCATTGCTTATAAATTATTGGAAATACCTATTTTCTACATTCCTAATGCCTATGATTACTGCAGTAATCGTAATACTAATTGAAAAGAAACCACTTAACAAAATGTGGAAAGCAGTAATAATGTATCCAGTCTTTATGGGTTCATGGATACTTATTAATATCAAAGCTTTAATTAATCCAAATACAAAATGGGAAAAAATCGAACATACAAAAGGTATTAGCATTGATGAAGCACAAGAAATAGGAAATAAGAAAAAATAATAGAATCAATAAAAATAATAGAAATAATATTGATAATTAAATAAAAGAATTACTATATGTAATTCTTATGCAGATATGGCGGAATTGGTAGACGCGTTAGACTCAAAATCTAATACCTTTTTGGCGTGTGGGTTCGACTCCCACTATCTGTACCATAAATAGTACCTAGGTACTATTTTTTTATTTGAAAAAATAAGCAAAATATGCTAAGATAACTACATATAAGATAAGATTATCTTTTTATCTTATATATTTTTAAGGAAAATACACTAATGTGTGCTTTTCGAATTAAATGTAAGTGTAGGTTAAGAGTGTTTCAAAAATTATTACAAAGGAGAAAACTATGTTAAGCTGTGATTGGAAAACAAAAGAAAGAGCAGTAGAAATTAGCTACCCAAAAGGTGAATGGTTAGAAGGAGTCGTTTCAAGATTACAAAAGAAAGCTAGACAAGGAAAAAATGTTTTCATTAAAGTAGAATATAATGGAAATCATAAATTATATGCATGTGAGCTAAGTGATGTTGATTATAAAGAAGCATTAGATCTTGCATATAAGAAAGTTACAGGCTATCAAAGTAAAGAAGAATACGATAATGCAAAAAAATCATTTGCTGAAAAATATGGATTGTAATAATTGAACTAGAAAAGGAGACTTGATGCAAAGACAAAAAAGGAATGAACATATGTCAAAAGATGATAATAAGTTACTAAGTATGTTACTTATGGAAAACATACAAAATAAAATAAGATAGTAGCAAGAAGAATTATAAGAATTTGAAGCCAGATACATTTTCTTAAAAGGACTTACATTTAAAACTATTTTATAATCCCTTACAATAGTAGGGGATTATTTTTTATGTCCTTTTTTATTTTTTCTTATATTTTCTTTTCATTGATATATTTAATTTAATGTAATGTAAATTAACTTAATCCTATTATGTTCTGATTTATTAAATTAAATTATACTAAGTTAATTTAAATAAGTTTCAATAATACTTTTTAATACTATTAAAAAAGTATTATTGAAGAAAACAAAAAATTATAATATAGTATATGTATAATATAATTATACTAAAATAGTAATTAGGAGAATAAATGAAAAGCAAAGAAGAAAAAACAATTGATTGGAAAAATATTGTAATAATAGCTATTACAATTTTGATTATAGTAAATG
>CAUPPN010000108.1:0-2623 GCA_963513115.1 uncultured Eubacteriales bacterium
TTTCTAATACTAGCTTACTGTATACACTTTCTGCTTTTCCCTTAGCTAAGTACATTACATACTCATATGGGTCTTGTATATTGTCTTTTTTCTTTTCTTTTAATTCTTTGTCTTCTTTGTACTTTTCTTTCTCTTCTTTTTCTTTTTCAAAATTACTATCTATACATTCAAAATTATATCCAACTTTTTCAAATATTTCTTTTTTAAACTTAGAATTACTTGCTAATATATATCTCATATCTTTCCTACTCTTTTTTAGTTTATGTTTGTTTTTGTTTGTTTGATTTCTTGTTGTCTTTTTATTTATCTTTTTCTTTGTCTTCTTCTTTTTTTCTATTCATACTTTTTTGATTCTTCTTTTAGTTTTTCATTAAGTAATGTTTTTCTTTTATTAATTGAAATAGTATCTATCATTTTTTTAACTGTATAGTTTGCTCCAATTATTATTAGTTTTTCTTTTGCTCTAGACATTGCTGTATATAGTATGTTTCTTGTAAGGAGCATTGGAGTTGCACCAGATAATACAAGTATTACTGTTTCAAATTCACTTCCTTGTGATTTATGTACTGTTATTGCATATGAGTGTATTATTTTTTCTAAGTCTTGCTTTTCGTATATAGCTGTTTTTCCATCATCAAATTCTATTTTAATTAGTTTTTCTGCTTCTGATACTTCTCTAATTATTCCCATTTCACCATTGAATACTCCTGTTCCAATGTGTTTTCCTAATTTCCATGACATATCATAATCATTTTTAATTTGTATTATCCTATCACCTTTTTTGTATTCTACTTTTCCATAGCGTATCTTATCTTCTGTTTCTTTATTAAAGTGTTTTTGTATTTCCATATTTAGGTTTTCTGTACCACATTTACCTCTTTTAGTAGGGGAAAGTATCTGTGATGTATAGAAGAAATCTTCTACACCTTTTACCTTAATTTCTTTTTCAAGTTCTAATAATAATAGGTTAAATATTTCATCAAGATTATTTACATATTCTATCTTAAAGTCTTGTATATGTTCATCATCTTCTAATATTTGTATTTCTTTTCCTTCATTTACCCTATGTGCATTTAGTATTATATTACTTTTAGCTGCTTGTCTAAATATTGTTTTTAGGTTAATTACTTCTACTGTTTCAGAGTTAATTATATCTTCTAATACTTTTCCAGGTCCTACTGAAGGTAATTGGTTAATATCACCAATTAATACAAGTTTGCTTCCTTCAGCAATTCCTCTTAATATATATGTCATCATAAAGGTATCTATCATAGACGCTTCGTCTATGATTATTACATCTGATGTTAGGTCTTTTGTTTCAACAAAGATTGCATTATAGTTATCATCACCATATTTTCCTATTTCTAGCATTCTATGTATTGTACTTGCACTATGTGATGTTACATCCGCTATTCTTTTTGCTGCTTTTCCAGTAGGTGCTGCAATTTCTACTTCTTTACCTTCTTTTTCAAATATTTCTACTATGAATTTTGTAATTGTTGTTTTACCAGTTCCAGGTCCACCAGTAATTATTGTTACATTGTTTTTAAGTGCTGCTTTAATTGCATTTTTCTGGTCAGTAGTTAAAGAGATATCTAGTTCTTTTTCTAATGTTGTTATCTTTTTTACTGTTCCTGTTATCTTAAATGACTTAGTATTTTTAAGTCTAATTAGTTTTTCTGCTATCTCTGATTCCGCAATTGATACTGATTCTAATGCTACTGTATCTTCCATTATATTAATTAATCCCTGTGTATGTATATTTTTTAATACAGTTTCAATTACTTCTTCATTTGTTCCAGTTATTTTCTTTAAATATTCTAATAGGTTATTATATGTAACATATGTATGACCATTTTTAATACTAATATTTAGGGCATATATTATTGCAGATGTTATCCTATTTTCATTTTCTAGTGGTATTCCTTCTCTTATTGCAATCTTATCTATGTCTGCAAATGACACATTTACGATACTACTTACTATTATATATGGGTTTTCTTTAATAATATCTAATGTGTTTTCTTTGTATTTTGCATACATTTTAGCTATGTCACTGCTTCTTAAATTATATGGTTTTAAGTATTTAGAAAGTTCAAAGAATTCTCTTTTAGCTCTAAACTCTCTCCCTATTTCATCAGCTTTTTTAAGTGATACACCTGATATTTCTGCAAGTTTTGCAGGATCATTGTATATAATGTCTAATGTATCATCTGAAAACCTATCTATTATCTTACCTGCAAGTTTTGGTCCAATTCCTTTTATTGCGCCAGATTGTAGGTAATCTAATATATCTTCTGTTTCACTTGGAAATATCTTTTCAAATGTAGTTACATCAAATTGCATACCATAGTTTTTATGTTCAACATAATTACCAATAGCTTCAATATTATCTCCTAAATCTACCATTGGCATATTACCTTTTAATGTTATTATCCTATTATCTAATTTAAGGTTTAATATCTTAAATCCTTCATTTCCTTCATATATTATATTAATTATTTTTCCTCTTATCTTATCCATAATCCCTATTATATCATATGTATTTTAAAAATATATTAGTTGGTTAAAGAAAGTAAAAATAGTAAAAGGATAAAAGAAAAGAAAATAAAAGAAAAGAAAA
>CAUPPN010000109.1:0-2577 GCA_963513115.1 uncultured Eubacteriales bacterium
TTTATAAAAAAAGAGTGTAAATATATAGGCAGAGAAGAAGACTTAATAGAAATTAGTTTAAATAGTGATATCTATTATAATCCTTTAGATAAAAAAGAATATAGTCCTAAAATCATAGCTTCAAGATTGAAATATATATTATTACTATTTAGTCCAAATAATTCAGAAAGTTTTTGGATAGATAAAGCAGAAACTGTAATTGCAGAAGTTATAAAATATATAAGAATATATAATGACGGGTATGTAAATTTTGATGAATTAAATAAAATAATTTCTAATGAAGAATATTATTTAGAAACAAAGAATAAATTGATTGATATATTAAAAAGCAAAATGAATGAATCCAATGAATCAAAATTAATTGAAAATGCAAAAGAAAAAATAGAAATTCAAAGGATTATATATGACTTAAATACATTTATAAATTTTTATGAAAAAGAATTTGTTAAATTGGATTCAAGAACTAAAAATATAATAAAAGCTGAAATAAGCAGAATAACAAATCTTTTTATTACAGATTATAAGATAAATAAACATTTTTCACCTAAAAAAGAAGAAATAAATTTTAATGGATTTGAAGAATTGATTAAAGAGGGGAAAATTGTTGTTTTAAATATGAACATTTCTGAATATGGTGATATTTCTAAAGTTATAGCTTGTTATTTAAAATTAGATTTTCAATCAGAAGTTCTTAAGCAATTAGGAAGAGGTGGTCCAAAAAGAATAACAGCATTCATTAGTGATGAATATCAAGAGTATGTAACAAAAAATGATGCTAATTTTTATTCACAATCAAGAGAAGCAATGTGTATAAATGTTATATCTACGCAAAGTTTTACATCAATTAAAAATGCTTTAAAAGAAGAAAATACATCTAATGTAATAATACAAAGTTTAGTAAATAAGATATGTTTTAGAACAGATGATGAATATACTATTGAAAAAATGCAAAAATTAATAGGAAAAGAAGAAAAAGAAAGAAAATCAATTACAATTGGAGAAAGTTCTAAGGATGCAAATTATAGTTTTTTAGCTAAAGAATTTATTTCAGATAACTCTAGCTTAAATGAAAGTATAAATAGATATTCAAATTTTGATTATAGATTTGATTATAAATTTTTTACACAAGAATTAAATACATTTGAAGCCCTGGGATTTATATCAGATGGTAACAAAATCAAATATGTAAATAAAATAAACATGATTCCATATTTTTTAGATTAGGAGGTAAATAAAATAAGAAAATTAAAAAATATTAATAGAAAAAAGTTGAAAAAAATTTTAATAAAAAGAAATATTAAAATATTAATATCACTAATAATAATAAGTTTTATTATTATTAATCAAAATAATGGGTTTGCACAATCTAATCCAAAGTTAATAAAGAAGATTCAAAAAGCCTTTGAAAGAATACAGTCATATATATTATTAGTAGCCACACCAATAGCTGGAGTTGCAATAAGTACAGGATTAATAATGAGAAAGTTTAGTTTTGGAGATGAAGAAAAAGTAAGAACATCTAAAAAATTAATTAGAGGAACTATATATTCATATGCATTTATACTAAGTACAAAATTTGTTTTAGAGTTTATACAAACATTACTTAAATAATAGGAGGAAAATATAGAAAATATAATTGGAATATTAAATGGAATAATATCTAAATTAGTTAATTCTATTGATAATAATATATTTTTGCTACTTGATGATTTTTTATTTATTGATGATAATATCTTCAAAGAAGGTGCAGTTAAAATGATAATGGGAAACAAAAGTGTGGATGGAACAATATCTATTGCGGTATCTGTTGCTTTTGGAATAATAATTTATTATTCTTTTAAATTCTTACTTTCACATCTTACATTAAAATCTGAAGAAAATCCTTATACATTTTTGATAAGAATGATAATAATAATTATAGTGGCAACAAATATAGAAGATATATTAGGAATGTTTTTGAAAATTAATTCACTGTTTACGAAAGAAATACTTAAATTAAATAGTAATCCATATAGTAAAGAAACTTTTTTTAGCATATATGTAAAAAATTTACAATCTAATATTTATAATTTTGAAAAAGGTATAGATTTTACAACTTTTGATGGTATATTAAAAATTTTTATATCCTCTGGATTAGTAACATTGCTATTTGAATATGCATATAGGTATATGTTAGTAATTATTATGCTTATAATTTCTCCAATAATGATAATATTTAAAGCAATAAAAAATACAGAATATATATTTTATTCTTGGCTAAAAACAATAGTAGCATTACTATTTATGCAAAATATAGCAGCTATAATACTTATGATAATAACATATATAACACCTGCTACTTCAAATATGTCTTCAAAGTTAATATTTATTGGGGTTATATATGCATTAATAAAATCTAATCAAATTACAAATGATTTAGTAGGCGGAATGAGAGTACAAACAAATATATCAGGTAAATTTTTAAGAGGTGGATAGATGAGATATTTAAGGAGTTATGATGAATGAAAATAATGAAAAGTATTTAAAAAAGTTTGTTATACCAAAAAATTATGATATAAAACCTAAGTTTTTAGGTAT
>CAUPPN010000110.1:0-2513 GCA_963513115.1 uncultured Eubacteriales bacterium
ACAACCGCCTTGTATGCTGGTGTGTCTATTGTATCTGATTGTCCTTCTACATATGTATATAGCCTATTACCATATATATCTCCTGCTTTAGCACCTTTAGGTGTTATATCATATGTCATCTCTACATCTGATTTTTGTGGTATATCTGTTACAGTATATATTGCAGTTACATTTTCTAATGAACCACCTGTATATTCATTCCAAGTAACTCCTGCTTCTTTAAAGTTTTTAGCATTATATTCTCTTATTTTTTCATCTTTAGTGTAATATATTTTTGAACCATTAGATGATTTAATATTTCCTATACTATATGTTCCATTGTACTTACTTTCACACTTATCTCCATTAAATGGTAGTATATCAAACATGTATACATTCTTATAGTCTAATTGTGACCTATTAAAATATTTAAGTGAATAACTAAAGCTATTTCCATAGTCTATTACTTCTTGTTTAGCGCTTTTATTTGCAACCTGTGCAAGTAGGTTAGATACATATACCGTTCTAGCCCTACCATCTTCTTTAGCATACACACTATCCATATTCTTTATATATGTACTAAATTTAATATCTCTACTATCTCCAAAATCTGTTCTTACTTTTGTATCTAATGTTATTATATTCGATTCAAATTCTTTTTCTTCTAACTTAGAATTAAAATAATATGTTAATCTAGTTTGTCCATCACCGTATTTATATATATCTTCTGGTTCAATATTTTCACTTTTTATCTTAGATGTTCCTGAAACATAATCAATTCCTTTTGGCAGCCAAACCTCAACTCTTATTTTCTTTTCCTTATCTTTTATCTCATTTCTAACAGAATATATTTTTGGTTCAACCCTTAATTTAACTATAGTTTCATCTAAAGAAACATTATATGTATTTTTATCTGCATATATAATTATATCTGGATTACCATCTGCTATTAGAAGTGAATTTCCTGAATGTTGTCCTTTTGGAGCATGTGTTCCAGATAATTTATTTCCATTTTCATCATATTTTGTTTTAATATAATCCCTATTTTCTATTACATATCCTTTTCCACTTGCAGGTGGTTCAAACTTACCTTCTTTTATATCACCACCATCATTTTCATCAAAGTACCAATATGAGTCTGTAATCATTTGCCCTACGTCACCTTCTTTAGCTTCTGATGTTATTCCCATATCTGCATATATTTCGTAGTCTAATCCTTTTTCAAAAGCACCTTCATTATTTTTTACTTGTGTTACATATCCTACGACTTTTCCTTGTTTTTTAGCTTCTTCTAAATTATCATAATATACTAAATCTTTGTATGAAGCCTTATTCATTTCTTCATCATCTATCCAATCTGTTCCATCTCTTTTAGTTGCCCAATATACTTTATCAAATTTACTTGAGCTTCTTGTATCAATTCCTTTTGGATAAAAAAGTCTAGAATCAAATTTTGTAAGCTGAGTAAATCCTCTAATTTTGTATTCTTCATCTGGTACTTTATCTAAGTAATATTTACTATATATGTAATAATTATTTCCATATTTTAATGCAGTACCATATTCAGAATTACCAATATCTTTATTAGGATATATTAAACTTCCATATGTACCTTTAACATAATTAAACAATGTATATAACTTTCTTAAATCATTTCCTATATTTACTTCTTGTCCATCATCTTTTTTGTATCTTGGATTTTTTAAATATATTTCATTTTCCAACCTATAGTTCAAATCTTTTTTGGTATATGATAAATTTTGCCTTTTAATATATTCTTCTCTCCAATTAGTATCTGGAAGTGGATTAAATACTGCAACTAATCCTACAGTGATTAGCCTATATTGATCAGAAGAAACATTACTTTGCGCATATGGCAATATTGTTTTTTCATTCATCAAATAATCATAAAATCTTAATAGGTAATTGTTATATCCTTGTTTTTCAATTTGTATATCACCTGCAGTAGGTTCTTTATCTTCATTTTGAAAAAACCAATTGCTTATACTATCATATTTATTTGCTCTTGGATAATAATCATCAAACAATTCGTCCTGATATTTAGTATTTTCTGGTATCTTTTCAAAATTATATTTTTGCATTGCATTTAGCTTGTATTGTATTATCTCTGGTTCAAATTCACTTGTTATATCTTCTGTTTTTCCCTTAAAAGGATCTTCTGTTGGAGAAAAAGTTGATTTAAATGAAATGTTAGATAAAAAATCACCAGTTGGGTATTCTATACCCTTTATTCCTTTTTTATCATCTTTTTTTAGTCCAACTAGTATTGTATAATGTGTAACTCTTCCATCTTTTCCATTATATTTTATCTTTTTTTGTTGACTATTTGTAGTTTCTCTTAATTGTATATCATAACTTGGTTTAGAGCTTACTGTAACCTCTTTTGGCTTAGCTTTGTATTTTTGTTCTTCTGTGTTTCCTTCCATATATATAGTAAACTCTGGAAGTATTTTTGTTTCATTTTTAGTACCTGCTACCCTTAATTGGAAAGGTAATGTAATAGATGCACCACC